>DASQJK010000240.1:0-4707 GCA_035631095.1 Thermoanaerobaculia bacterium | reverse complement strand
GCAGTATCTGGAGAAGAGGGGACTGGCGACCTGCCGGATCTGATCCGAGAGGTCGGCAGTCGACGGTCGAAGGTCTGCAGTGGGCCTGGCCTCAGTTCTGCCGGCTGCCGGCTGCTGACTGCCGACGGCCGACCAACCCGTATCTCCCTATCGTCCACAGGATCTTGTAACCGGCTCGCAGTGTGCCGGCCAGCGTCCCGGTGATCTTGGATACTCCGACTCGCCGCCGGTAGGACACCGGCACTTCGGCTATGCGGAGTCCTTCCCGCACGGCCTTCACCTGCATCTCGCACGTCCAGCCGAAATTCGTGTCCTGCATCCCGATGCGCTGGTAGGCGTTCCACCGGATCGCGCGGAAGGGCCCCAGATCCGTGTAGCGGTGGCCCATCAGCACGCGGATGAGGAAACACGCCAGGAGGTTTCCGAATCTCGCCTGCGGAAGGAGCGCTCCCCGCTCGCGCACTCCGAGTGCGCGCGAGCCGATGACGAGGTCCGCGTGTTCGAGAGCCGCGAGAAGCCCTCGCATCTCCTCGGGATGGTCGGAGTAGTCGCCGTCCAGGAAGACGATCGCGTCCGGCGGATCGGCGGCGAGCGCAGCCACACCGGCGAGGCACGCGCTCCCGTAACCGCGCCGCTCCTCGCGCACGACGCGCACCGAGAGGCCGGCGGCGATGGACCCCGTCCCGTCCGTCGAGCCGTTGTCGACGACGACGATCTCCGAGACGAGGCTCCTCGGGATGTCGGCGACCACGAGCGGAAGAGACTCGCGCTCGTTGAACACGGGAATGACGACGGCGGCTTTCATCGCGCCGCGGCCGGAGCGAGGCGGCCCCACATCGTCACCGCCATCCCGGAAAAGATGAGGCAAGCCGCGGCGATCGTGCGCGCGGAGAGGCTCTCGCCGAGCAGGGTCACGGCAAGCACGGACGCAATGAGCGGCTGGAGGAAGACGTAGAAGGCGACGCGCGAGGCCGGCGTCCGAGCGAGCGCCCAGGAGTTCCAGAGATACGGCAGGACGGTGGAGAAGACGATGATCCCCGCGAGTGACGCCCAGGCCAGAGGCGGGACCGGACCGGGCGAGAATTTCGCGAGCGACGCGGCCGCCGCGAGGAGGATCGGCCCGGAGCCGTAAAGGAAGATGCGCGAGACGATCGTGCGTGCTCCGTAGCGGGAAAGAATGGGACGGGAGAGAACCAGGTAGAGCGAGTAGGAAAGGGAGTTCCCGAGGATCAGCAGGTTTCCTCGCAGATGCCGGCTCGCGAAGTCGAACCGCGTCACGTCGAGGAGCACGAGGACGCCGGCGGTCGCGAGGAGGACTCCCGCTGCCGAGGCCGGAGCCATCCTTTCGCGTCCGAGGAGAACGGCGACCGCCAGTGTGAAGACCGGGATCGTCGCCGTCAGAAGGCTCGTGTTGATCGCCGTCGTCATGGAAAGGCCGAGGATGAAGAGCATCTGGTTGAAGGAGACGCCGAGCAGGGCGTAAAGGAAAACCGCTTTGCGGTCCCTGGGCTCGAGCTCCCTCTCGCCCGAGGCGCGGCGCACCGCTTCGAGGAACACGGCGGCGGACACGACGCGGATCGCGGCGAGCGGAAGCGGAGGGATGCCCGCTAGCGCGACCTTGCCGAGAATGGGGAAGAGGGCGAACCCCGTCTGTGCGGCCAGGAGGGCCCCGTGCACCGCCCAGGCGGAGCCGGGTGCGCGGGTCCGCGACTGAGCGGGCGGGGGATCGGCCGGATCCGGTGCGCTCACGCGGGCCGGAAGGGAAGTTCCGCGACGACTGCCCGCCGGGCGGGCGGATCCTCCGAGACGAGCTCTCCGCCGGGAGGCACGTCGTGAAAAGCCCAGCCGAGGCCGATGGCGCCGAAGCGTTCCGAGGCGGCGGAGCTCGTCACTCGTCCGGGCTCGACCCGCGAGGCCGGCTGACCGGCGGGGCGGACGAGGCGCGATCCGGGGGGGACGGAGCCGTCCGGAAAACGAAAGCCGACGATGCGGCGATTGACCCGGCCGTAGGTGCGCATCCGCGCGACGATCTCCTGTCCGACGTAACACCCCTTCGTCGTCGAGATGGCGTCTTCGAGGCCCACCTCGTCCGGAAGGTTCGACTCGTCGAAGTCCTGCCCGAAGCGCGGCCGCCCCGCTTCCACCCGAAGCGCCTCGGCCTCGTCGGGCGTGAGGCTGCGGCCGCCGCTCGCCTCCAGATCTCGGAGGAAGTCCCCGGCCGAAGAGGCGGCGACGAGCCGGTCGTCGTCGAACTCCCCGTCCCGCCCCAGAAGAAGCTCGCCCTCGCCCGGAGAGGGAGCTTCGCCGCGCATGCCGACGCGGACGAAGTCGCCGGTGCGGTCTTCGAGCGTCACCTTCTGGAAGATCGCGTACTTCTTCAGGTGCGTGAGGACGGTTTCCCGCAGCCCGCTCGGGACGACGAGGCGCAGCCGGTCGCCGGCCGCCGCGAGCTTCGCAACGAAGATCAGTTTTCCTTTCGGAGAGAGGCCGGCTGCCGCCAGGGCGTGCTCCGGGGAGACCCGTCGCACGTCCTGCGTCAGCTGGCCCTGGAGGAACGCCTCGCGATCGGCGCCGGAGACGTCGAGCACGGCGGCGGGCCGGACGCGATAAAGAAGGGGAGGCACGCCCGCATTGTACGGAGCGGCGGGGGACCCTCCGGCGTCACGCCCTCATCGAGGTCCGATGTCCGCACGGATCCTCGCTCTCGGCGAATCGACGATGTCGAGCGTCTTCATCCGCGTCGAGAGTCGGATGTTGTCGTCCATCTTGTGTCCGTCCACGGTGTCCGTCTTGTCGCTCGACTTCACGACTTTCCCGGACTTGTCGTAGATCTCGACCGCGAGGGAAATCTTGCACTTGGCTTCGCCGCGGTTTTCGACGTGGAAATCCCACCACACCCACGAGTTGTCGTTCGGGTCCTCCCGCCGCGCCTTCCGGATGTCGTCTTCGTTCGGGTAGTTGCGCAGGGAGACGCTCCGGACGGTGCAGCCGCCGGAAGCCCACCCCAGGTTCGCTCGCCCGGTGCGGGGCGGCGGGATCGTCTTCTCAAAACTGGCGGCGAGGAGAGCGGCAGGAACGGCGAGCGCGGCGGCGCAGAGCACGAGGCCTCGGTTCGTCTTCATTCGTCCAGCTCCTTCCGATTGGCGGCGTATTATCGCCCCGTGGCCGATTTGTCCGCACCCGACCTCCACGTCATCGACATTTTCATGATGTCCGTCAAGTGCGGCAACTGCGACACTTACCAGACCATCGTCCGTTTCGCCAAAGGCGAGGACAAGAACACCTACACCTACGAGTGCGAAAACGAGATCTGCGATCCGAACGTGACGCGGACGATCGTCGAGGTGCCCCGCGAGTTCGACAACTCGACCAAGCGAGCGGAGGAGCTGCCCTACTACGCACGCGAGGCGGACGCCGAAGAGGAAGCGGGGGAGTGATCGCCTGAGCCCGCCGCGACCGGGGCGCCGGCTTTTTCCTGTAAAATGAATCGTTTATGAGTGCGACGACGACGACGCCCGTCCGGAGCGATCCGGCGGAGCTGGCGCCGGACCTTCTCGAGCGGCTGCGGGGCCGGCTCGCGAATTCTCCGGCGATCGGCTGGCTCCATCCAACCCTGGAGGAGCTCTCGCTCGACTACGCCGTTCTGAAGCTGCCTTATCGGGAAGAGGTCAGCAACGGGTCGGGAACCGTACACGGCGGCATACTGGCGACGCTCGCGGACACGGCGGTCGCTTTCGCGCTCTCGACCAACTTCGACGGAAAGATGGGGTTCGCAACTTCGGACCTGACCATCCACTTTCTCCGTCGCGCGCGAGGAGACGTCTGGGCAAAGGCCCGGATCGTCAAGAAGGGAAAGCGGGTCAACGTGGGGGACGTCGAGATATCGGACGCCGGCGGGCGGCTGGTCGCTCGCGTTCTCGCCTCGTTCCTGCTGACCACCTCCTCGTTCGACTACGTACCGGAAGGAAAATAATGAACGACGAAACCATCCCTTTTCCCGCGGCCGAGGAGGCCCCCGGCGCCGCCGGGGACAAGAAGCCTCGCCGCCGCCGAGGCGGCACCCGCCGCCACAAGTCCCGCGGAGGCAACGGCAGCGCGGCGCCTGCTTCTCCCCTCGCCTCGGAGGAGGCGAGAGGCGGAGACGTCCCGCCGCTCGCGGCCGCTCCCTCCCTCTCGCCCGCGACGCCGATCCCCGCGCCCGCTCTGATGCTCGCCCAGCCGTCGTCCGTCTCGCCGATGAGCGTCTCTCCCGGGCCTCCGTCGCGCCAGAGCGTCGATCAGAGGCTCTCGGTCTTCATCGACTTCGAGAACATCGCGCTCGGCGCCCGGGACGCGAAGTACAAAAAATTCGACATCCACCTGGTTCTCCAGCGGCTGATCGAAAAGGGCCGCATCGTCTACAAGAAGGCGTACGCGGACTGGACCCGCTACTCCGAGTACAAGCGCGAGTTTCACGAGGCGGCGATCGAGCTCATCGACATCCCGCAGCGCAACTACACGGGGAAGAATTCGGCGGACATCCGCATGGTCGTCGACGCGATGGATCTTGCCAACTCGAAAACGCACATCACGACCTTCGTGATCTGCTCGGGCGACTCGGACTTCTCGCCCCTCGTCTCCAAGCTCAAGGAGAACGACAAGAGCGTGATCGGCGTCGGCGTCAAGAACTCGACGTCGAACCTCCTCATCTCCAATTGCGACGAGTTC
>DASQJK010000239.1:0-5416 GCA_035631095.1 Thermoanaerobaculia bacterium | reverse complement strand
CTTCTCACTCGCCGCGGGAGCTCTGGTCGTGCTCGCGGTGGCGACCGCGTCGAGCATGCTCCCCGCGCGCCGCGCCACCCGGATCGATCCGCTCGTGTGTCTGAGGGAGGAGTAACGGAATGACGAGCCCCGTTCAGGATGTCCAGTTCGCCCTGCGGGCGTTTCGCAAGAATCCTCTCTTCACGGCGTCGGCGATCGTCGTCCTCGCGCTCGGAGTGGGGTTGAACGCCGCGACGTTCTCGCTTTTCGACGCCGTCGTGCTCAAGTCCCTGCCGGCGGTCGGCCATCCCGCGCAGCTCCTGGACCTCCAGGTGCGGGGCGGGTCCTATCCCCTGTTTCGAGATCTCCGGGACGGCTCGGGCGACGTCTTCCGCGGCGTCGGCGCATGGGGCCAGCGGCCGCTCTCCGTGTCGGGCGGCGGAACCGCCGAGCACGTCCGCGGGACCCTCGTATCCGCCGAATACTTCGACGTGCTGCAGGTGCGGCTCGCGGCCGGGCGCGGTTTCGTGCGGCAGGAGGAGGATTCCGGAGCGCCGGTCGCCGTCGTGTCCGAGGCGTTCGCACGGCGCCGCTTCCGGGAGCCGGCACGCGCGGTCGGGGGTTCTTTCCTCGCGAACGGATCTCCCTTCACCGTGGTCGGCGTCGCGCCGGAGAAGTTTCGCGGAGTCGGCTTCGCCTCCCACTCCGATGTCTGGATGCCGATCGGCGCCTGGCCGCGGATCGCCACCGGAGGCGGAAGAAGGATGAACATCCTCGGCCGCAACTGGGGATGGCTCGCCTTCTTCGCGCGGCTCAAACCGGGAGTGGACCAGGCGCGCGCGAAGGCCGCGGTCGACCTCCTCGTCCGCCGCGAGGCCGCGGCGTACCCGGATGCCTTCGGGCCGGAGTACCGGATCAACCTGCGCCCGCTCGCCCGCTCCGCCGCGGGAGCCGGCGAGGCGGTCGACCCGGCGCGCTTCCTCGGCATTCTTCTCGGCGCCGTCGGCGTCGTGCTCCTGATCGCGTGCGCGAACCTCGCCAACCTGCTCCTCGCGCGGGGAGCGGGGCGCCGGCGCGAGATCGCCGTGCGTCAGGCGCTGGGAGCGAGCCGCGGGCGTCTCGTCCGCCAGCTCCTGACCGAGAGCATTCTTCTCGCCCTCTTGGGGGGAGCCGCCGGACTCCTCGTCGCGAGCTGGTTCGTGGCCGCCCTCGCCCGTGTCTCCATTCCCGGCGGCGCGACCTTCGGCGCGTTCGGCGCCGCCCTCGACGCGCGCGTTCTCGTGTACGCCTTCCTTCTGTCGCTGCTGACGGGCGGTCTCTTCGGGCTCGTTCCCGCGCTCAAGGGATCGCGCCTCCAGCTTCTCCCCGCGCTCAAGGACGAGCCGCCGAAGGACGGCTGGAAGCTCGGATTGAACGGAACTCTCATGGCGGGACAGGTCGCGCTCTGCGTCCTTCTCCTCTCCTGCGCGGGGCTCTTCGTGCGCAGCCTGCGCAACGCCCTGGCGGCGGATCTCGGCTTCGAGCCGCGCCACGTCGCGACCGCGACGATCAACCTCGGGCTCGCGCGCTACGACTACGGCCGCGCGAAGGCGTTCACGGACGAGCTCGCGCGAAGGGCGGCCGTCGTCCCCGGCGTGCAGTCCGTCGCCTGGGCCGGGCGTCTCCCTCTCTCGGGTTATCAGGACACCGAAACCGTGCGGATTCCCGAAGCCGTCGGCCCCGTGCCGAAGGACGTGGACGTCATCACGGTGGGACCGGGCTACTTCGCCGCGCTGGCGATGCCCCTGTCGGCCGGCCGCGAGTTCGACTCTGCTCGCGATCTTCCGGAAGGCACCGGCGCGGTCGTGGTCAACGACGCGGCCGCCCGCCGTTTCTGGCCCGGACGTTCCCCTCTCGGCCGCCGGATCCAGATCCAGGGCGGCGAGCGCTTCGTCGTGGGCGTCGTTCGAAACTCGCTGTTTTATTCGCTGGAAGACAAAGACCTTCCACTCATGGCCGTCGACGGCGAACAGCTCGGTCCGGACGCGCTGCTGTCCAACCTGACTCTGGTGCTGCGGACCTCCGGTGATCCGCGTCTGGTGCTCGAATCGGTTCGCCGGGAGGCCGCCCATCTCGATTCCACGCTCCCGATCATCGAGCTCCGAACCCTCGAGGACACGATCGGCGACATGCTTCTCCCGCAGCGGCTCGGGTCGGCGCTCCTCGGACTCTTCGCCGGTCTCGCATTTCTTCTCGCCGAGGTCGGCGTCTATGCCGTCATCGCCGGAAGCGTCGCGCGGCGCACGCGCGAGCTCGGAATCCGTCTCGCACTCGGCGGCCGCCCGTCGCAGATGCGCCGCATGGTCATCCGGCAGACCGCCGTTCCCGTCGCGGTCGGCGTCGCCGCCGGTCTCCCCGTGACGTTCGGCGTGACGCGGCTCCTCGGCCGGTTCCTCTACGGCGTCGCCCCGTCCGATCCAGCGACCCTGGCGGCCGCCGTCCTTCTCCTGATTCTCGGCGGGCTCGCCGCCGCCGATTTGCCCGCCCGCCGCGCCGCGGGCGTCAGTCCTCTGGAGGCATTGAGACATGAGTAGTGAACCCGTTCCCTCGCACGCCCCGATGATCGAGCTTCGCAACGTCGACAAGAGCTACCAGACCAAGGCGGGACAGACGTTCGTCCTGCGCCGGATCAACCTGACGATCGAGCCCGGTGAGTTCGTGACGATCATGGGGCCGTCCGGCGCCGGCAAGTCGACGCTGCTGTCGATCCTGGGCCTCCTCGACCAGAGCTGGAGCGGCGAGTACATCCTCGCCGGCACGCGCGCCCACGAGCTGAAGCCCAAGGACAGGATCGAGCTCGCCAAGAAAACGATCGGGTTCGTCTTTCAGCAGTACCACCTGCTCGACAACCTGACGGTCGCGGAGAACCTCGACATCCCGCTGTCCTACCGGAACATGAAGGGATCGCAGCGAGCCGCCGCCGTCGCCGACACGCTCGACCGTTTCCAGATCGTCGGCAAGAAGGACCTCTTCCCCAACCAGCTTTCCGGCGGGCAGCAGCAGCTCGTCGGAGTGGCTCGCGCGCTCATCGCCAAGCCGAAGCTTCTCCTCGCGGACGAGCCGACCGGCAACCTGCACTCGGACCAGGGCCGCGAGATCATGCGCCTCTTCAAGCAGTTGAACGAGGGCGGCACCACGATCATCCAGGTGACGCACTCGGAGGAGAACGCCACCTACGGCAACAGGATCGTCCGGCTGCGCGACGGCTGGATCGTGAACGACTGACATGACCTCCCTTCTCCAGGACGTCAAATACGCCTTTCGAACGATCACGAAGAGCCCGGCCTTCTCGGCGATCGCCGTCGCCACGCTGGCGCTCGGGATCGGGGCAAACGCCGCGATTTTCGCGCTCGTCGACCGCGTGATGCTCCGGGCCCTTCCCGTCAAGAACCCCGAGGAGCTCGTGCTCCTGCGCTCTCTGGGGCCCTCGAGCGGTCACACGTGGTCCGACAGCGACGACGCGTCGACCTCCTTCAGCTACCCGATGTACCGCGACCTGCGCGATCGGAGCGCCGCCGTTTTTTCCGGACTCATCGGCGTTTTCCCGTTCGACGTGAGCCTCGCCGCGGGAGGTCGCACGGAACGCGCGGCGGGCGAGCTCGTCACGGGAAACTACTTCCAGGTCCTCGAGATCCCCTCCTCCGGAGGCCGCGTCCTCTCCCCCTCCGACGACACGGCGCCCGGCGCCAATCCCGTAGCCGTCCTCTCCCACGGCTTCTGGATGCGGCGGTTCGGCGGCGACCGTTCGGTCGTCGACCGCACGATCGTGGTGAACGGGTCGCCCCTTCACGTGATCGGAATCGCGGCGGAGGGGTTCTCCGGCGTTCAGCCCGGCCGGCCCGCGGACCTCTTCGTCCCGATGTCGATGAAGGCGCAGATGACGCCGTTCTGGGACGGCTTGAACGATCCGAAGGACTACTGGGTGCAGATCTTCGGACGGTTGAAGCCCGGACTCTCCTCCCGCCGCGCCGAAGCGGCGCTCGCCCCCGTGTACGGACCGCTGCTGCGCGACCTCGGCCGACTGATGGAGCTCGAGCCCGCCCAGCGGCGCGAGTTCGACGCTCGGAAGGTCCTTCTCGTTCCGGGCGGCCGCGGCCGCTCGCCTCTGCGCAGCGAAACGGGCACCCCGCTCCTGTCCCTGATGGGAATGGTCGCGCTCGTTCTCATGATCGCCTGCTCGAATCTTGCCGGCCTTCTCGCCGCCCGCGGCGCGGCGAGACAGAAGGAGTACGGGATCCGGCTCGCGATCGGAGCGTCGCGGATCCAGCTCGTTCGCCAGTCGATCGTCGAATGCCTGCTGTACTCGACGCTCGGCGGTGCGCTCGGCGTCGCGGTGGCCGCGTGGACCCTCCGCGCGCTCCTCGCCGCCTTTCCGCCGGACGCGGACATCCGCCAGCTCGCGGCGCAGATCGATCCTCGCGTCCTCGCCTTCGCCGCCGCGGCGTCCGTGCTGTCCGGTCTTCTCTTCGGCGTCTCCCCGGCGCTGCGAGCCGCGAGGCTCGATCCCTCGAAAACGCTCGCCGGCCAGGGACGAGGGGCCGTCTCCGCGGGCGGTGACGTCCTCAAGTTCCGGCAGTGGCTGGTCACCGGACAGATAGCCCTGACCCTCGTGCTGCTCGTCGCGGCCGGCCTCTTCGTGGGCAGCCTCCGCAATCTCGCGAACGTCGCTCTCGGCCTGAAGCCCGACCACGTCATCGGTTTCTCGATCTCGCCAAAATTGAGCGGCTATTCCGCGGAGCGCACGACCTCCCTCGCCCGCCAGCTCACGGAGCGCCTCGCTTCTCAGCCGGGAGTCTCCGCGGTCACCGCGGCCGAGCTCGCGACGCTGACGAACAGCACGGCGGGCACCAATGTGACGGTGGCCGGCGCTTCTCACGAAGCGAATGGCGGCCGAGTCCGACGCAACGGCATAGGCCCTTCGTACTTCACGACCCTCGGGATCCCGCTCCTTGCGGGACGCGATTTCGCGTGGAGCGACGACGCCGCGGCCGCGAAAGTCGCCATCGTGAACGAAGCGTTTTCGCGCCGCTACTTCGGCGCGAGGAATCCTCTCGGCTCGCGGTTCGCGTTCGGCAACGGGCGCGACGGACATCCCGAGATGTCGATCGTCGGCGTCGTGGCAAACAGCAAGTCCGGGGAAGTCACCGAAAAAGACGACCCCTTCGTCTACTACCCGTACGCTCAGGACCCGAAGCTCGGCAGACTGACCTTCTACCTCCGATCCTCGCAGGCGCCCGCGACGCTCGCCGCGCCCATCCGCGCCGAGCTGAAGGCGCTCGATCCGCAGCTGCCAATCTTCGACCTGAAGACGCTCGAGGCACAGATCTCCGAGTCGCTCGTGACCCAGCGGCTCGTCGTGCTTCTTTCGGCCTCCTTCGGCGTGCTCGCCGCCCTTCTC
>DASQJK010000238.1:0-27020 GCA_035631095.1 Thermoanaerobaculia bacterium | reverse complement strand
GCCGTCTGACGACGAAGATCCGGTTCGGAGACGACCTCTCCCAGGTGTCGTACTTCGACCTTCCGGAAAACAACCGACTCCTCCAGGTGGACGTCCCTCCGGATCTCGCCGGAAAAACCATGGGAGAGGCGAGCCTTCGCCAGAAGTTCGGAGTCTCCGTTCTCGCCGTGAAGCGGATGAGCCGGCAGGGAGTCGAGCGCCGGTTCGTTCCCGGCCCCGGCGATCGACTGGAGCCCGGCGACGTGCTCATCGTCCTCGGCACGGACGAAGCGATATCGCGGCTCACTTCGACCGGATAACCGGAGCCGGGCAGGTGTATCCTATTCACCCGGCACAATTTCAATGGACAAAGCGCGCGAGAGCGAGTTCGTCGCCCTTCGGGGCAAGTGGCAGAAGGAGCGTACCCGTCTCTATGACCGGGATACCGGTCTGCCGACCATCGCGACGCTCACCGAAGACCTCGCCAAGGAGCTCCAGGCGAGAGGCTCGCTCGCCGTTCTCATTTTCCGGCCGGGCTCGGAGGGGCGTGTCGAAGAGGTCTGGGGCTGGGAGGCGTATGACGACCTCCTGCTCGATTTCGTGCGCCGGCTCAAGGCGTTCCAGACGGACGGGATCGTTCCCGTCGGGAGCTTCTGCCTGCCCTACGTCCGCTCCGACGAGATCATCCTCATGCTCGAGCCGGGGACCCGGCTCCTCGAAGAAGCGGGCGCGCTCGAGCAGAAGGCGGCGGAGCTCGACCAGCTGATCCGGGGGTATCTCGCCGAGCGGGCGGACCTCTCCGGCCGCTTCAGGTCCTTCGTCGGCGCCGGGCGGATTCTGTTCGATCCGAAGTACCGCCTGGAGCGGTTGATCTATCGCGGGATCCAGGAAGCGCGCGATCAGGTCACGCGCAAGACGGTGCGCGCCGAGATCCGCGGAGGCGAGCTCCTCCAGGACGCGATCGCGCGCCGCGACATCGCGCCGGTTTTCCAGCCGGTCTTCGACCTTCAGACGGGCGAGATGATCGGCATGGAGGCGCTCTCCCGCGGCCCGCGCGGCAGCGAGTTCGAGAGCGGAGAGACGCTGTTCTCTCTGGCCGAGCGCACGGAGCTCCTCGTGCCGCTCGAGCGAGTATGCCGCCAGCGATCCCTCGAAGCGGCCGCGAACGCACCCGCGGACCGCCAGATCTTCATCAACCTCTCGCCCGCCGCGGCGTCGGACCCCGAGTTCCTCGGCCCGCTCTTCCTCGAGCAGGTCGCCGCCTACGGCCTCGCGCCGCACCGGATCGTGCTCGAGATCACGGAGCGCACTTATGCCGTGTACGAGGGCCTCTTCCGCGAGGTCCTGTCCCGCTTCCGCCAGCAGAACTTCCGCATCGCGGTCGACGACGTGGGAACGGGCTACAGCAACCTGACCTCTCTCGCCGAGATCGAGCCGGACTACCTGAAGTTCGACAACGTCTTCGTCCGCGGGATCGACCGCCGGCGCACGAAGCAGGACCTCCTGGAAGCGCTGATGAGCTTCGCCCGGAAAATGAAGACGAAGGTCATCGCGGAGGGCATCGAGACGAGGGAAGAACTGAAGGTCCTCCAATCCCTCGGAGTCCCATACGGCCAGGGATTCCTTCTCGCCCGCCCGATGCCGGTCGCCGACATAGAGAACGTCCAGCGCTTCCGCTTCTGACCCTCGCGTCAGACGCGCCCCCTCACCCAACCTCTCCCCCCGCGCGCGGGGGAGAGGAGAAGGCAACCCGAGTTCGCCTCAGTGGCACAAAAGCTCGCCGCGTGAGGAGTCTCCCGACGAAGGAGGGAGGAGCCTCACGCGGCGGTCGGCGGAGCGGAGCGAGCGGTCAGGCGTGCCGTCGAGGCCGCATCCGGCCGAGCGGACCGCCGGTGCCGCGCAGCGGCAGACCGCTCGCTCCGCGCAGCCGACGTGCTGGTGGGGGGTGAAGGGATCGAACCTTCGACCACCTGCGTGTAAAACAGGCGCTCTACCGCTGAGCTAACCCCCCCGGCCGTCCGCGACCATCTTAAGTGCCTCCGCGGCCCCCTTTTCTCCGCGAATCGGCACGACTTTTGAGTTGTAGAGGGTGTCGCGGCGGCTGGCCGCGGCGTCCAACCCGGCTCGCCGATCCGCGGGAGGCGGGACCCCAGGAGGATCCGGTGAGCGTCGTACGTGCCCGAGAGACATGGAGGGACCCCGCTGTCCGCGACCGGACTATCGAGGACGCCTTCCGCAGGTTCGTCAAAGATCCCCGATTTCCGTGCCTCGCCGGAAAAGGGGTCGTTGGATCGGGAAACTACGTCCTCCGAGTCTACGGCTCGCTCGGTGCGACGCTGTCGGCGGAGCGCCTGGCGGAGGACCTCGCCCGTTTCAAGGCCGGAGCGCGGCGGCCCTCCCGATTCAGGACCTTCGTGGCCGTGTTTCCCGACGACCCGCCGGCCGGGGAAGCGGAGTTCGAGCGCCGGCTGTGGCTGCAGCTGCAGCGGCTGCATGAACGGGACGATCCCTCGATCCCCTGGGACCCGGCCGTGTCCGACGACCCCGACAATCCGCGATTTGCCTTCAGCTTCCGGGGCCGCGCGTACTTCGTCGTAGGGATGCATCCGGACAGCTCGCGCATCGCGCGCCGTTTCTCGTGGCCCGCGCTCGCGTTCAATCCGCACGATCAGTTCGAGACGCTCCGCGCCGCCGGCCACTTCGAACGGCTGCGGCAGGCGATTCGCCGGCGCGACTCCGCCCTCCAGGGCGCTATCAATCCGAACCTGTCCGATTTCGGCGAACGCTCCGAGGCGCTGCAGTACTCCGGGCGGCGAACGGAGTCCGGCTGGAAGTGCCCGTTTCACAGGAGGCGCGCGTGACCGCGTCGCCTCCTCTCGAAACCCGGCGGCTCGCTCCGCAGACGGGATGCGCTCTCGTCCTTCGCGCCGGCCAGCACCTGCGGATCACCGATCCACTCGGCGAACAGGTGTCGGACCTCGTCTCGTTCTCGCTCGAAGACCGCGCGGAGTGGCTCTCGTCCGGGCGGACGATCGACTATGCGAACACGATCTACCTCACGAAGGGGCACGTGCTGTACTCGAACCGCAGCCGTCCGATGTGGACGATCGTCGAGGACACGGTCGGGCGGCACGACTTCCTTTTGACGCCCTGCAGTCCGGAGACTTTCAAGCTGATCTACGGAGCGACCGGGCACCACCCGAGCTGCTTCGAAAACCTGGCCACGAATCTCGCCCCCTTGGGCATCGCGCCAGACGCGATCCCGACGACCTTCAACGTGTTCATGAACGTGGACGTCGCGCCTTCGGGAGAGCTCGCGATCCGCCCGCCCCGCTCGCGCCCCGGCGACTACGCGCTGTTCCGCGCCGAGATGGACCTCGTCGTCGGGGTGACGGCGTGCTCCGCGGAAATGTCGAACAACTGGAGCTTCAAGCCAATCGACGTCGAGGTCTTCGCCGGAGCTCCGTCGGCGGACGCAGCTTCCCGCGGTGAAGCGCTCGCAGCGTCCGGAGCGGAGTAGCGGCGTGGCGGAGGATCCGCCCGCGATACGCGACGCCGCCGAGAAAAACGCGGGAGCCTATGGCGAGCCAGCTGCAGACTGCGCGCTCCGCCAGCCAGGCAATCACCATCGGCGAGGCAGCGGCCGGAAAGTAACGCGCTGCGCCCTGGCGGCGGCGCCCGAGCTCCGCCACGAGGATCGCGGCGGCGGCGGCGAGCCCGAGGAAAGCGGCGCGGCCGGTCGCGACGACCAGAACCGCCGCAGGAAGGATCGCGAGCTGCGACACGAGCCGGAGGGGGCGCGCGAGCTCGTCGTACGCCTGGCGGATGCGCTGCGACCAGAACTGTCGAGCCGTCGACGGGCGCCGGAGCACGTATGCGTCCAGGAGCGCGACCTCGCGCCCGCCGGCGGCGCGCACGGTGCGGACGAGCTCGAGATTCTCGAACATGGCCCGGCCGTCGTATCCGGAGGTCGCGCGCAGCGCCGAGCGGCGCACGCCCACCGTGCCGGGCCAGTCCCCGCCCATCATCCGGTTCAGGAGAATCCGCCCGGTGTCCCAGAGCGCGTGCCAGGGCAGGGGGACGAAATAGTTCTGCGGGCGCACGACGTCCGCGTACTGCAGAGCGTCGACGACCTGCCGCAGGCTCGTCTCGTCGTAGCGCACGTCCTCGTCTCCGACGACGATCCGTTCGTTCATCGCCAGCCGAACGCCGGTCAGGACTCCTCCGACTTTTCCCATCGGGGTGAGGAGATCGGGCGCCGGAGCGACGTGACGCAAGAAGTCTCCCCAGGCGCGGGCGTGCGTCTGGAAGACGTTGTCCGGGGACCCGTCGACGACGATCGTTTCGGCGCGATCCGCCAGCCATCGGAGGTACCGGTCGAGCTCGCTTCCCGACTGCGGGGCCTCCGAACGGATCGGCAGGATGTACGTGACGTCGGGGCGCGAGGCCGGATTGCCTGACTCCATGGCCACACGAAGCGCAACGCCCGTGCCGACCGGGGACCTTTCCGCGGACGAGCTTCGGGATCGCCTCCACCGGATGGCGGACTGGATGGCGAGCTACCGGGAAACCCTCGAGACGCGGCCCATCACGCCGGCCGTCGCGCCGGGAGAGATCCGCGACAGCCTTCCGGCCGAAGCGCCGGAGGACGGCGAGCCGCTCGACCGCATCCTCGCGGATCTCGACCGCGTGGTGCTTCCGGGCATCGTGCACTGGGGTCATCCGGCATTCCTGGGGTACTTCGGGAGCACGAGCAACGGGCCCGCGCTCCTCGGGGAGATGGCCGCCGCGGCGTTGAACGTCAGCGCGATGACGTGGAAGACGTCGCCCGCGGCGACGGAGCTCGAAACCGTCGTTCTCGAGTGGATCCGCCGGATGATGGGCCTTCCGGACGAGCTCACCGGCGTCGTCTACGACACGGCTTCGGTCGCAGTGGTGCACGCGCTCGCCGCCGCCCGGGAGCTCGCCGCGAAGGACATCCGCCGGCGGGGTCTCGCGGGCCGGACCGACCTCTCCGCGATGCGCGTGTACGCCTCCGACCAGGCGCACCACTCGCTGGAGAAGGCGATGGTGCTTCTCGGTCTCGGCGAAGAGAACGCGGTCCGCGTCGGGACGGACGGCGCGTTCCGCATGGACCCGCGGCTTCTCGAGAGGCGAATGGTGGACGACGCCCGTTCGGGGCTGCTGCCGCTCGCGGTCGTCGCGACGGTGGGGACGACGTCCACGGCGAGCATCGACGCCGTGAAGGAGATCGCGGAAATCTCGCGCTCGCACGGCGCGTGGCTTCACGTCGACGCGGCGTACGGCGGCGCGATCTCCCTCCTTCCCGAGCGCCGCGCGGAAACGGAAGGCATGGCGCTCGCCGACTCTCTCGTCGTAAACCCTCACAAGTGGATGTTCGTGCCGCTCGACTTCAGCGCGCTGTACGTGCGCAGGCCGCAGCTTCTGCGCGCCGTTTTCGCTCGGGAAGCCGAGTACCTCCGAGGCGATGCGGGCGCAGGGGCGCCGGGCAGCGGTGCGGTCGACTACATGGACTTCGGGATCCAGCTCGGGCGCCGGTTTCGCGCGTTGAAGGCGTGGATGGTCTTTCGCGCCTTCGGCCGCCGCGGGATCGCCGACCGGATTCGCGAGCACTGCCGCCTCGCTGAGCACCTGGCGGGGAACATCGCGGCGGAGCCCTTCTTCTCGCTGGCGGCCCCCGTCACGATGGGGGTCGTCTGCTTCCGGTTCGCTCCCCCGGGGATGGACGCCGGCGCCGCCGACCGGGCGAACGAGGCCATCGTCGAATCCGTGAATCAGACGGGGCGGGCCTATCTGACCCACACGCGTCTCCGCGACCGACTGGTCATGCGGGTGGGAATAGGCAACATCGCCACCGAGGAACGCCACGTGGACGTCCTCTGGGACCTCGTTAGGAGCGCAGCGCGGAACTTCGCTTCGCTGTGACTGAACGGCTTTAGGGCCTGCGCGCCTCGAAGATGATGAGCCCGCCGTTTCGCGAGACCCACGGCACCATCGCCATCGCCCGGTCCAGCAACCTGAGGATGGCGTAGCCCGCTTTTTCGCTCGTCAAGTTGATCAAGTGCGGAAGAACGAAGACGCTCGTCCGCGTCGAGAGTCGAAATCCTCCCGGTTTCAGCCACTGCCCGAGCCGTCCCGCCGAGATGATCGCCTCGGGCCCGGCTTCCTCGTGCCAGATCGGCCAGACTCGCTGCATCAGATCGAAGGCACCCCGGAAGAACGTCGCGTTGTTTTCCTGGCCGAAGTACACCCCCTTCGGCTTCATCACGCGGCCGATCTCCCGGCAAGTCTCTCCGGGATTTTCGAGGTGATGCAGCACGCCGTAAACGAGGACGTAGTCGACCACGGACTCCCGAAACGGCAGGGAGGAGCCGTCGGCGACGATGAAGCTCGCTTTTGCACGGAAATCGCCCTCCCGGTAGCGGCGAGTCGCCTCCTGGATGCAATTTCTGGAGACGTCGATGCCCACGAGATTCAGGTTCTGGTCCATGAAATGGAACGAGCTTCGTCCCTGAGCGCAGCCGACGTCGAGAAGCCAGCGATCTCCGCCATCGTTCGCCTGGATCTCCGCCTTCCAGGGCTCGAAGGCGATACGGTCGGCAGCCCGCCAGAACGGCGTCACTTCGTAATCGGAATAGCGCTGCTTCTCGTTGGACGCGTACCAGTCGAAGTGCTCTCGCTGCTTAAGGGCCTGCGCCTTCGATTCGCCCGCGACTCCCGCGCCAGCCCCCGGAGCGTCCAGGGATAGTGCGGACAGCTCCGTCTGATGTCTCTTCCAGAATCGCGCCTTTTCTTCCGGATAGGCGAGCGGGCCGGTCAAGAAATCGAGGAAACCGTCTTCGATCGGAAACCAGGTCCGGCACTCCAGGCACCAGACTACGCCCTCGATGAGCTCGTCGTTTTCCCGCAGGAATTCTTTCGATTCGAGGCGGGAGGATCGGCAGGCGGGGCATCGCAACTTCCGCAGGACGTCTGCGTTCATGGACTGGTCTCCGTTCGCGTCGTGAGCCGCGTCCCGCCTCGACCCCATTTCCCGAGCGCGTAGATTGCGACGACTCCCGTCACGAGATGAGGACTGATGATGTGGCGAGGATAGTAGATCGTGACGTAGAAAAAAACGTGCGGAGCCATGTAGAGAAGAGGGAGCAACAGGAGAAGCCGTGCGTCGAGCGGGACGGACCGGGGCCGCGCCCACGCGGCGACGACGCATCCGAGCCAGAGCAGCTGCAGACCGTGAAAGACGAGCGTCAAGGCAATTGAATCGCCGAACTGCGTTCCGCCGGAGAGGTAGAACAGGCCCTTCATCTGCTCGAGCAGTGCGGCGCGAACGAGGGGCTCGCTTCCGAGATGAAGCAGGGCCGAGGGCGCAACGACCATGTTCAGGGCGTAGGTGTACGTGAAGAGGACGAGGCGGTGCCCGTAGTGCCAGTTGTGCCAGGCCGGCAGCAAGGCAACGCCGAGCGCCGCGGCGCAGGCACCGGCCGCGGCGACGGGACGCTTTCGCAGCGCGCGCAGAGCGAATCCGCCAAACGCGGCGAGAAGCGCCGGAAGCTGGTTGGCGCGCGCGCCGACCGAGAGGCCCACGAGCGCCGCCCCCACGACCCAGTCGCGCGTCCGTGTGGAGTCGAAGAGTAGCGGAAACCAGTACATCAAGGCGGCCCAGGAGATGGCCTCCGACGCTCCTTCTCTCACGAGTACGACGACCGGGTCGGAGGCCGCCAGGGCGAGTAGGAGAATCGCCGCCGCCACCTGAAGCGCGCGCACAGCAGCTCTCGGATCCTTCGCGCGGAGGCGAAGGTAGAGCGTGAGAATCCCCGCGTTCAACGCGATGAGGTAGACGGCCGCGATGAGGAAGTCTCCGTCTCCGAACAGGATGTGGAGGACGAAGTTGACGTATCGGGAGAGAGGCTGGTTGCTGAAGATCCTCTCTTCCGTCTCGAGCGAGCCCGTGTCGAGGATCGACCGCGCGAAGGACTCATAGGAAAGGAAATCGTTTCCCGCGGTCCGGTAAATCACCGTCTGAAAATGCGCGGGATCCAACCCTCGTCGACAGAAGGTGAGTGAGGCGACTGCCACGTACGCGAGGAGCGCGTGGCGCCACGCGATTTTGCGCGGGAATGCGAGGAGGATGGCCGCGGCCGCCAGGACGAACCCGAGCTCCCGGGAAAACCCGGCGTCATGGAACGGAAACCAGTGCACCACCGGCGCGAGGACGGCGACGAGCGCCAGGAGACGCCACTCCCGGCGCAGAACCAGGGCATGAACGCGGACCGCGCCTGCCAGGACGAGGAGTACCAGAAGGTCGACGCAGGCGGCGGTCCCGCGCCAGGCGAGCGAGGGCCGCCGGCCGCGGAGCGGCTCCTGGCGGCCTCCCTCGACCATCCAGGAGCAGCGCAGCGTCCCGTACGGTCCCGGGGGCCGCGAGTCTCCCGTCCGGTATCCGTCGTCGAAAACGTAGCGGATCCGGATCCGATGCTCCCCGGCGGGCACGAGAAGGACGACGTCTCGAACGCGGGTGTATTCCCGCGGAAGGATCCAGCGCAGTTTCCCGAGCTCGATCTGGCCTTCACCCACGTACGAGACGAGGAGGCGGCGGTCCGCGTCCGCTTCGATCACTCCGGTCCAGAGCGCGGCGATAGGAAGCTGGTCTCTCGAGACGTTTCCCTTCGAAGCCTGGAAATTGAAGCGGAGCGAGTTGAAGAAAGAGAGGTTCCAGTTCGCACGCTGGAAATCGACGGTGCGGTCGATTCTCGTCGCGCCGAATCGGAAAAGCGGATTGGTGTACGACTTCTCCCACTCGCGCGCCACCGGAGGCGCGGCGGGGGAGCGGTAATCTCCGACGAATCCTTCGTAGCCCCCGAACCCGTACAGGACCAGCTTTCCGACGATCCCCGCGCAGCAGGCAATCCATACCGTCCGCCGGCCGAGAACTCCGCGTTGAGGGGTCAGGGCACGATACGCGCGCCTCATCCGCCGGCTCGAGAGGAAGGGCAGCATCACTCCGACGGCTGCGACTTGCGCGGCCGTGGTCCAGGGAATGCCGCGGAATACCTGGTAGTTCGCCGATGGCAGAAAAAGGAGCAACCCTGCGAGCCACGGCGAGATCAGCCTCTCGGCTCGGGAAGTCCGTCTTTCCTGCGTCGGCACCCGCCTAGCCCGTCGAGGTCTTCCGCGCCAGGAACTTGGGATTCACGAAGTGACCCGTCATCCTCCGCCTTCGAGGAGCTCCCTCGAGATGCGTTCCCGGGGGGCGGGCGGAAGATACCAGCGTCGATCCTTTTCCCTGTCCATCGCTGGTATAACCCGCGCCAATGACCCCCGGGGCGGCGCCGCCCGAAGAACGCCCATGCCTTCCGTGAAGGAGCCGTTCTCCCTTCCCGCCGAGGCGCTCCTGAAGGAGGTGCCCGCGTTCGCCGGGCTCGCGCCCTCCGACATAGATCGGATCGGGTCGATGCTCGAGCGGCGGCCGATCCGGGGCGGCGACGTGCTCTTCCGCCAGGGCCAGACGGGCAACTCGCTCTACCTCGTGGGCCACGGCCGTCTTCAAGTGACGGTGACGTCGCCCGACGGAGCGGAGCGGATCGTGGCGGAGGTCGGGCGGGGTGAAACGGTCGGCGAAATGGCGATCCTGACCGGCGAGCCCCGGTCGGCCACGGTTCGCGCGGTTCGCGACACGCTTCTTTACCGCCTCACCCGGGCCGCCTGCGAGGAGCTCGCGCAGGCGCAGCCGAAGCTCATGTGGAAGATCGCGGCCGAGCTCGTGCGGCGGCTCGAGCGCGGGTTGAGACCTCCGGATCCGGGCAAGCGCCCGACGAGCATCGCCGTGGTGTCGGTGAGCGCTTCCGTCGAGCTCCCGGTTTTCGCCAAGAAACTGTCGGCGGCGCTCGCGAGCCTCGGGGCCACGCAGCACGTCGACCGCTCGCTCGCCGTCACTCTCACGAACCTCCGGACGCTCTCCGAAGACGACGGCTCGCATTCCTCGGAGCTCGCGCGCTGGCTGGACGAGCAGGAAGCCGAGTTCAAGTACGTTCTCTACGAGGCCGACCCGCAGGACCCGGGCTGGACGCGACGCTGCCTGCGGCAGGCGGACCGGATCGTCTTCGTCGCCGACCCGAGGGAAGAGCCGCGCGACGTCACGGCCGCCGCTCCCCGAAAAGGAGAAGGATCCTCCCGCGTCGGGACGAAGACCGACGTGGTCTTTCTCCATGCGGATGCTTCCGGCGCGCCGAAGGGAATCGCCCGCTGGCTCGAGGCGTTGCCCGCGATCGAAGGCGCCACGCACCACGTCGCGATTTCGGAGCCGAAGGACTTCGCGCGGCTCGCCCGCCTCCTGACGGGCAACGCGGTCGGTCTCGTCCTCGGCGGAGGCGGAGCGCGCGGCTTCTCGCACATCGGCGTCGTGCGGGCGCTTCGCGAGGCGGGCGTCCCGATCGACTCGGTCGGCGGCACGTCCGCCGGCGCGATCATAGGAGCCCAGGTCTCCCTCGGCTGGGACTTCCAGACGATGGTCGAAAAGACACGGCGGGGATTTCTCGGCGGGGGGTCGCTGCTCGACTTCGTTCTCCCCGTGGTGTCCCTGATCGGCGCCAGGCGATTCCAGGCGATGGTCGAAGACATGTACGGCGACGCCCGCATCGAAGACCAGTGGCTCCGGTACTACGCGGTCGCGTGCAGCCTCACCCACGGGACGAGCCGGGTATTGAAGAGCGGGCCCTTCTGGAGGCGAGTCGGGGCGAGCATGTCGATCCCCGGAGTGGGGCCGCCGGTCTGCGAAAAGGGCGAGCTGCTCGTCGACGGCGGGGTCCTCATGAATCTCCCGATCGAGCCGATGCGGTCCTTCTGCGAGGGCCGCGTGATCGCCGTCAGCGTCAGCCCGCGGGTGGACCTGCGCGTGGACCCGGCGTTCGAGTTCTATCCCTCCGTGTGGGACATCCTCTGGCGCAAGGTGAAAGCGCCCACGATGATGACGCTCCTTTCCAGGGTGGGCACGCTCGGCCGGGAAGAGGGGGAGCGGGAGAGCATGCGCAAGGTGGACCTCTTCCTCGCGCCGGACACGTCCTCGATCGAGCTCCTCGAGTTCAAGGCGCTCGACCGGGCGGTCGAGATCGGGTACCGCCACACGCTCGAGAGCCTCGAGCGGTGGCAGACGAGCGGACAGAGGCTCTCCGCATGATCGGACCGGGGGGCCGCATCGGGCGCTTCGAGATTTCGCGCACGCTCGGGCGCGGCGCGATGGGCACCGTGTACCTGGCGCGCGATCCGCGCATCGACCGGGAGGTGGCCGTCAAGACGCTGCGGGATCCGAGCGCGACTCCCGAGCTCGCGGCGGAAGTCGAGGCGCGATTTCACAACGAAGCGAAGATCGCCGGCCGGCTGCAGCATCCGAACGTCGTCACCATCTACGAAGCCGGGCGCGAAGAGGGGGTCCTCTACATCGTGATGGAGTACGTGGACGGCGAGCCGCTGAACCGGTACGCCGCCAGCCGGTCCCTCGACGTCGCGCAGAAGATCGAGCTCATTCGACAGGCGGCGCTCGCGCTCGGCCACGCGCACGAGAAAGGAGTCCTCCATCGCGACGTGAAGCCGGGAAACATCCTCGTGACGCGGGACGGGCAGGTGAAGGTCGCCGATTTCGGTATCGGCAAGCTCGTCGCGGGCGAAGGCGGCCTCACGCGGACGGGGCAGCTCGTGGGAAGCCCGGCTTACATGTCGCCGGAGCAGATCCGCGGAGGACCGCTCGACCCTCGATCCGATCTGTTCTCTCTCGGCGTCGTGCTCTATGAGCTGCTGACGGGAATCCGTCCCTTCCCGGGGAACTCGATGACGACCCTCGTGTACCAGATCCTGCACACCGACGCGCGGGATCCGCTCGCGGCGGCCAGGGACCTGCCTCCCGTCGCCCGCGAGATCTTCGCCCGGCTTCTCGCCAAGTCGCCCGACGGCCGTCCGGCCGACGCGGCGGAGTTCACGCGCGAGATCGCCCGGATCGGGCGGGCGGACGCGCGGCGGCAGGCAGAGGCGCCTCCCGCGCCTCCCGTTGCGCCCCCGGCGGCTCCGCGCGTCCTCGAGCCTTCTGCGGCTTCTCCGCCGCCGGCTCAGGCCTCCGCCTCGCCGGCGCCCCGGGCTGCGCCGCCCCTCCCCGGCCGCGCGGTTGCCGCCGCCGTCGCCGTCCTCGCCGCGGTGGCGCTCATCGCTCTCCTTCGCGGCCGCGCGAAGCCGGCGGCTCCGCCAGGCGGTGGGGGCACGACTGCCGGCCCGGCCACTCCGGGCCTCCCGGCGACTCCCGTGCCGGCCGAAGGGCCTCCCGACGCCGTCGTCGTCGCAGCGCCGCGAGCGGTCGGCCCGCCGCCCGCGAGGAGCGGGGAAGCGCGGGCGCGGATCGTCCGCACCCCGGGCACACCCGCGGACTCCGCTAGGGCCGGCCGAATCCTCAGAACGCGCCAGAGCGTGAAGATCGGCGTCTCTCCCGACCAGGCGCGCGTGTATCTCGACGGCCGCTACGTCGGCATCGCCGACGACTGGGACGACCGCGGAGGCGGCCGGACGCTGCCGCTTCAGCGCGACGGCGCGCACCGGATCCGCATCACGCTGCCGGGCTATCGCGACATGAATGTCGAAGTCGTTCGCAGCCGCGGCGCCGGAGAGGACACCGTCGAGATCGGAGGCGACCTCGCCAGGATCTCCGACGCGCCGTTCACGAAGCTCGGCCGCATCGACGAGCGGACGACCGGACGCGTCGAGTTTCGCGTCGAGCCGCCGAACGCGCTCGTTTCCGAGCATGGCCGTCCGCTCGGCAGAGCCTCGTCGTTCGGGCCGGCGTCGCCTCTCCGGCTGACCGGACCGCGGGTGCACGAGCTCGTCATCTCCGCGCCGGGCCGCCAGCGCAGGACCGTGCGCATCCTCGTCTCCGGAAACGCCGGCAACGACCGCGCGACGGTGAAGCTCGATCTGAAGGACTGAGTCTGCGCTAAAGCGCTACGAGCGGCAGTCCGAGTGGCCGCAGCGGCAGTTGGCGCCGTGCCGGTTGTTGAGCTCGGCGTCGGCGCAGGCCTCGCTGCAGAAGTGCTTGCCCTGCCGGTTCACGCCCTCTTCCTGACAGCGACAGCCGCGGTGCTCACAAGCCATGATTTACCTCCTGCCGGAAAATCGCAGCAAGGGGGCTGCCAGCCGCGGCTACGGGACGCGTTCGGAATGCACGACGGTGCCGGTCCTGTCGAGGAGCTCGATCGAGCGTCCGGCGGACCCTTCGACGAACGCGGCCCGCACCTGCCCGGCGCGCATCCTGGAGAGCACGCCCGGATCGAAGCGATCGGGAGGCCACGAGAGCAGGATTTCGCCGCTGGCGTGCATCACGTTGACGCGGCGGATCGTGGAGCCGTCGGTCTCCAGGCGGCACCAGAGCGGACCGGAGTCGTCCGACCCTTCCACGAGCACGAATCTAACAATCGCCGCCTTGCGGCACAATTCCGCCGCGCAGGAAGAAGTCCGTGGCGAAACATTCCGAGCTCGAGCTTCCGGAGACGGTCCCCATCCCGGGCGGGCCGGGCGGGAGGACTCTCTTCCGTCTCGGCCTGACGCCCGTCACGAACGCGCAGTACGCCCGGTTTCTCGCCGGCTCGCCGGATATCCCGCCGCCTCCGTGGTGGTCGGACCCCGACTTCTCAGCGCCGCGACAGCCGGTCGTCGGCGTGACGTGGGACGAAGCCGCTGCGTACTGCCGCTGGCTCTCGCGGATCGCGGGAGGAACCTGGAGGCTCCCCGCGGAGGCGGAGTGGGAACTGGCGATGAGCGGAGGGCTCGCCGCGCCGCGCACCCCCTGGGGAGAAGAGATTCCGGCGGGCGAGGTCCCGGAAGGTTCCCTCGCCGGCCCGTGGGAGACCGGGCGAGGCCGGCCCAATCCCTACGGGCTTCTCGATCCTGGGACGATGGTGCACGAGTGGTGTCTCGACTGGCGGGAGCCGGAGCGCGGTCCCGGCACGGAGGCCGCAGTCCCTCCCGTGCGGAGGCGGGCCAGTCGCGGCGGATCCTGGCGCCACCGCATCCGGTGGTCCTCCCCGTCCGCGCGAAGCAGCCTTCCTCCGAGCTACCGCTACTCGGATTACGGGTTCCGCGGGCTCCTCGAAGTCCCTTGACGGTTGACGGTGGCACCGATGTGGCATCCACGATTGCCGCCCATGAACGACCCCGCCGGAAACGCCTCGTGAAGAAAAGCCTATGGAGAGGCGCACTGGCGGGACTCGCCGGTGGGATCGCCGCGTCGTTCGCGATGAATCGGGTCCACGCGCTCTGGACGCAGCTCGACGCCGGGGAAGGCGCGTCCCGCAGCAAGGAGGAGCAGGGAGGCCAGATCGAGAAAGGTCGACAGCAACGACAAGGGACGGATCGGGACGAGGGGAGCTCGACCGAAAAGGCCGCGGAAGCCCTGGCCGAGCAGTTCGGCGTGTATCTCGACGATGCCTCCCGCAAGCGGCTCGGGACCGTTCTCCATTACGCCTTCGGCGCGACGTTGGGAGCCTTCTACGGAGCCGCGGTGGAAGTCTCGCCTCGCGTGGCGGCGGGCGCGGGCGTGCCCTTCGGGGCCGCCGTGTGGCTCGCGGCGGACGAAGTCGGCATGCCCGCGATGGGGTTCGCGCGCCCTCCCGCGCAACAGCCGCTCGAGGTCCACGTCCAGTCGCTCACCGATCACGCGGTTTACGGAGCGGTGACCGAGCTCGTCCGCTGCCTGTTTCGCGGCCGGTGAGCCGTTCCTGCTACTGGTGGTTGAGCGTCAGCACTCCCGTGGCGATTCCGCCCGTCGTGAACTGAATCACGTACGTGAGGGTGATCGTCTGCGCGTTCGCGGTCCCCGCAAAGTCGATCCGTGAGATCTGCGGGTTCGGAACGTTGATCGCCTGGCCCGAAACGGCGCCGTTCGATCCGATCGACATCGTGACGTCGCCGAACAACGTGGAGTGCCCCGTGATCGTGGCGCCCGCCGCCGTGTAAGTCCCCGACAGCGTCTGCGGCGGGGGTGTGCCCGCTCCGAAGACGTTGCCGCCGAGGGCGAGGGTGAACTGGAACGTCTGCGCGGCCGTGTTGACGGCGACGGACAGGGACGCCGGTCCGGTGGTCGAAAACGTGTTGTTGACCCATGCGCCGGTCCAGTTGCCGGCGAAGGCGGCGGGTCCGGGCGTTCCCGTCGGGGCGGGCGTCGCGGTCCGTGTCGCCGCGCCGGGCGTGACGGTCGGCGTGGGAGAAGAGACGCCGGGCGTGGGCGTCGTCGTCGGCGCGATGGTCCCGGGCGTCGGCGTCGGAGTCGCGGTCGAGTTTGCAGGCGGCGACGTCGGCGAGTCGCTCTTCGAGCATTGAGAGGCGACGAAGAACGCCGCGAGCGCGAGCGCCGCTCCCAGGATTCCGCCAAGACGTTTCATGCGAATTCTCGGCGGAATCATATTTCGGTTCCCGCGGCCCGAAATCAGCTCATTACGTGCCGCGTCAGCGTGGCGGACCAGCGGTCACCCTTCTTTTCCCCCAGAAACGTTCCCCACTCCCAGCCCGCGGACCAGTCGATCAGCGCCTTCGTACCCTCCGGGTTCATCAGGACCCAGTGGATTCGGAAGGCCCCGGGAGGCGACGTACTTCCGCGCTTTGCCTGGGACTCCGGAACGACGATCACCCGCACCGAAGGTGACAGCCCCGCGAAAAAAGACGGATCTCCGACGACCAGGCACGTGCGGCCGTACAGAACGTCCGCGCTCGGAAGCGGCGCGTCGGGGTCCGGTTCACGCGGCGCTTTGCCGCGGGGCGGCGACCCCGCGACACGAGAAAAGCTGTTCCATCCGCACCGCATCTCGATGACGGCACCGACGGCGGCGGCCTCTTCGCTCGTGCGCCGGCCGTTCGGAACGTTCGGCATCGCATCCTCCCCATCCCCGATCCCGTCCCCGTCGGTATCGGAGTTGCGCGGCTCGAGTCCCAGAGCCGTCTCCAGCAGATCGGTGAGCCCGTCTCCGTCCGTGTCCTTCTCGATCGCCGAGAGAGGGATTTCGAGGTAGAGGCCCGAGTGCCGGATCGGCGCCTTGCGAACGATCATCGAGGGCGGTTCGCGATGCTCCCAGAAGTCCACCTCGATCTGCAGCCGCGTTCCGTCTTCGGAGAGGAGAGGCAACGCGGACGCCGGCCGGACCGAATACGGGCTGCCGCTCCGGATTCCGAGGTAGAGCGGCTGCGACCATTCGCCGGCCTTTCTCCGGATAAGCCAGAGGCCGGCGTTCGGGGCGCTGTCGTTTCGGCTGACGATGGCGTACGTCATGTCGCCGGAGGTTTCGAGGCGTTGGAGCCACCATTCGGGAGGAATCCTGTGCAGCGCGCGCAGGGTCTGGCCGCGCTGGTACGACTCCTTGTCCGAGAGCTCTACCGGTTCGAGCCCGGCCGGCAGGGGCCGGTCCCGGAAAGCCGGCGGCTCGAAGCCCGGGATCGATACGAGCACGGCTTTGGCCGGCGATTGAGACGCGGGGGAGCCTCGCGCCGCTTCCGACTCGAGAGCCTCGGCCAGCGTCTCGATCGAGCGATCGAGGCGGCTCTTGTATTCCGAGTGCCAGTCGGCGACGCAGGAGAAATGTTGCCCACCCAGCAGTTCCTGGCGTACGAGCTCCGCCGCCATTCGCTGGAACCGGGCGGCGGCGGCTCGAAGATTTCCGCGCCGGCAGAGCTCCGCGAGGACGCGCGTCCATAGGACGGGGTACTGCGCCTCGTGTTCGAGCGCCGCGGCGACGGCATCGAAGGTGCTCGCCGCCTTCGGGCTCAGCAGCTCCCCAAGAAGCGCGGACTGCGCGCCGCACGTTTCCGGTCCAGCGCCGCGGCAGTGGGGAGTCCCGAGCCAGGACTCCCGCAGCGCTGCCGCCCGCATCTTGTCGCCTTTCAGGAAGTACGCGGCCGCAAGGTCGAGGCGGAGATCCACGAGCCGAACCGACTCCGGTATGCCCGCGGAGGGCAAGCTCGCGGGCTGCTGCTCCCCCGCGAGGACGGCGGCGCGGACTTCCGGCGGCAGCGCCTCGAATGCACTGACCGCCTGTTCCGCGAGTCCCATTCGCACGAGCGCGTCGAGGCGGCTTTCCGCCAGGCCGGCGCTCCGGGCAGCCGCCGGTGAGGACTCGATGAACGCGGCCCGGGTCTCGCCGTGCCAGATCCGCGAGACCATGACTCGAAGGAACGCCGAGTCTCGTTCCAGCCGCGCCCGCGCGATCTCCGCGAGCGGGCACACCGTCTCCGTCGAAGAAGTCGAGGCCAGGATCTCGAGCGACATCCTGGCGGGGTTGGAACCGGTCTGGACGATGGCTCCGATCTTCTCGGCGAGGTCGCGCGCGTCGGAGACGTCCTCGCGGCGGTCGAGCCAACGGATCAGATGCTGGAACACGGGCAGGCTGTCCGGCGCGGCACGGGACGCCTCGAACAGGCCCGCCGTGATCGCAGTCGCTTCCGAAGCGTCGAAGCCCGCCCGCTGGATGCTCGCGCGCTGCCGCTCGAGCGCTTCCCGCACGACGGCGTCGGCGACGAGCTCCGCGCTGGAGGAAGGAAGAGCGAATTTCGCCGCCACCCGGCGGATGATTTCTTCCCGGGGCTCGTTCTCGAGCGCCGCCCCGAAGACTTCCGAGAAGATCGGCGAGCCCTGGTCGCTCGGCCGCCAGTTCCCGGCATGCAAAGCCGCTTCGAGCTCTGCGACGCGAGCCGCGGGCGCCGGGTCGCCTCCGAGCGCCCCCCATGCGTGGAGCAGGCCGGAGAGGAGGCCGGCGGCGAACCGCGTCGAGAGCGGTGGAAAGCCCTTCATCGTCGAGTTGGACACCGCAGCGTACTCGTGGTTCCCCTCCGTCCGGCCGGCGCGGCGCACGATCAAAGAAGCGTGACGCCCAGTCCCGGCTCGCTCGTCAGGGACATTCTCCCGTTCTCCTGTCTGAATCCTCCCCGGGCGACATCTCGCGCGAGGTCGAAGCTCCCGTCCAGGTCCAGGTACCGCGTCGAGGGGCACGCGAGCGCCGCGTGGAGCGCCGCGCTGATGCCGATGACGCTCTCGTCCATGCAGCCCCACATGAGAGAGATGCCGGCGGCTCCGGCGATGGATCCGATGCGCAGTGCCGGACGGATGCCGCCGCTCTTCATCAGCTTCACGTTGAAGATTCCGCAGGCGGGCGGCGACGCGGCGAGAGCCAGCGCGTCCTTTTCGTCGTGGACGCTCTCGTCCGCCGCGACCTTCTCGCGCAGGCGAACGGGAAGTCGCCGCAGTCCGCCCTCGCCAGGCCCGACCGGCTGCTCGACGAGCTCGAGCCTGAGCGGCGCCGCCCGCTCGAAGAAGGCGATCGCCTCCTCGACGCCGTAGCCGGCATTCGCGTCCACTCGCAGGGTGACGTCGAACCCGAAACGCTCGCGAAGCCGCGCAAGGAGGGAAAGGTCCTCGTCGAGCGATTCCCCGATTTTCACCTTCAGGATCCGGAAGCCGCGGCCGACGAGCTCGTCCGCGAGCGCGATGGCGTCGTCTCCGGGCTGGATCCCGACCGTGACGGAGGTCGGAAGATCGCTGTGCACGTGGCCCAGCGCGTCCGCGAGAGGGACCCGGAGGTCCCGCGCAAAGAGGTCGTGCAGGGCCATGTCGACGGCTGCCAGCGCACCGGGGACGCCTCGCATGCGCCTTGCCGCTTCCTCGCACAGCGCTCCCAGCCGCCGCGGCTCCGCGCCGTCGAGCCATCCGAGAGCGCCGTCCGCGAGCGCGCGTTCGCACGCGTCCGGCGTTTCGCCGGTGATCTCCGGCTCCGGTGTGGCGGCACCGAGCCCCACGTCGCCCCCGTCGGTCGTGAGGACGAGCACCATCGCTTCGACCGCCTCGGTCGTCCGCCCCGCGACCCGGTACGGGCGCGAGAGGGGGAGGTCCTCCCGTCGCAGACGCGCGCCGGTGATCCTCATGCCGCCGAGCTGTGCCGCACGAAGGCGCGGACCGCGGCGACGAGCGTCGCGACGCCGGTCTCGAGCGGGCATGCCACCGGTATTCCGAGCCGCCGCTCGAGCTCCTCGCGCACGCGTCCCGGCTCCGCCAGGCCGTGGGTGTTGAGCGCGAGACCAATCGTCCTCGCCCCGTAGCGTGAGATGAGCTCGATCTCGTCCTCCGGCGGGGGAATCGCGTATCCCATCCCTTCCAATCCTTCGAACTCCCGGCGGGCCGGCGCGTGCTGGAGGATGACCGCGCGCGCTCCGGCGGAGAGGATGAGCTCCGAGCCGCACGGGCCCGAGGGGTTTCGAAGCGCCGACTGCCCCTCGAGAAAGATCACGTCCGGGAAGGTTTCGCTCGCGCAGGAGACGATCGCGTGCTCGAGCTCGCCCGAGACGAAGTCGTTCGGCGTCGCGTCGAGGATGAAGCCGAAACGGCCTCCCTGGAGCCATCCCGTCTGTCCCGTGTAGATCATCTCCGCGTTCATCCCGGCCGCGCGGCAGCCCTCCGTCAGCAGGCGGGCTGTCGTCCTCTTTCCGACGGCGCAGTCGGTCCCGAGGACGGCGACCCGAGGGGCGTGGACGTCCCGTATCGCTCCCGTCCAGAAGTGGAGATCGGAGGTGCGCTTCGGCCGCCGCACGTCCACGAGCTCGATGCCTCTCTCTCGCGCGGCCGCGGCGAGCGCGGGATCGTCCGCGACGAGCTCGTGCAGGCCGTTGACGATCGAGAGCCCCGCGTCGATTGCACCGGCGATCTCGGCGCGCAGGTCCGGAGAAATCCTTCCGCCCGAGGTCGCAATCCCCACGATCGCGAACCGCGGCCGCTCCGCCAGCGCGGCGAGAGCTTCGGCGACAGAGGCGAAGATGGCAATCCCGCGAGGCTTCCCGTCGAGAAGCGTGCCCGCATCCCGTCCGGCGCCGGGGCCGTCGATGACGGCGGCGATGCGATAGCGCTCGCTGCTTCGGATCAGGCCGTGGGCCGTCTTTCCGTTGTCGGACTGGAATCCGTCGGCGCAGAGGACGATCGCGTCGCCTTCGGGGATCATCGCGCCGCCCCGGCGTTGGCGGACGCGCGCCGGCGCCAGAAGAGATATGCCGGCACTCCCGCGGTCAGGATCGCGATGCCGATGCCCGATTCCGTCGGTTTCTCCAGGAGAGTGTTTCCGACCAGCGCGAGGCAGGCGGCCACGAAGAGCAGCGGGATCCAGGGATAGGCGGGAACGCGGAACGGGCGCGGTGCGTCGGGCCGGCGGCGGCGGAGGACGACCACGGCGAGGCCGGTCGCCGCGTGGAACAGGAACACGGCGAAGATCACGTAGGTGTAGAGCTGCTCGTACGTGCCGGAGAACGTCAGGGCGATTCCCCAGATCCCCTGCGCGACGAGGCTCGCGGCCGGCGTGCGATAGACGGGATGGACGCGCCCGAGCGCCGCGAAGAAGAGCCCGTCCCGCGACATCGGCAGGTAGATGCGCGGAGGATAGAGGATCGTGCTCGCCAGGCATCCGAAGATCGTGACGAGGACGAGCGCGGTGATCATCCGGCCTCCCGCGGAGCCGAACAAGGCGAGGGCGCTCGCCTCGGCGACGCGCGGCGTCCTGGCGAGCTCGGCGACCGGAAGCGCCCGAAGGTACACGAGGTTCATCAGCATGTAGAGCCCGGTCACGATCCCCGTTCCCGTGATGATCCCGATCGGGAGCGATCGAGACGGGTTTTTCATCTCGCCCGACATGAACGTCGCCCCGTACCAGCCGTCGTAGGTCCACTGCACCGCGATCATCCCGACGCCCGCGGCGGCGAGGCCCATCGGGAAGAGCGACGGGGCGTTCACGAACGTTCCGGGTCGCGCCGGAAGGAACAGGCCGATTCCGCCGAGCGCGACGAGCGCGAGGATCTTCGCGGCCGTCACCAGATTCTGGAGCCGCGTGCCGACGACGACGCCGACGTAGTTGACGGCGGTCAACCCCGCGATGGCGGCCGCCCCGGCGAGCTGCGCCCCCGTCGGGGTCCACACGGCTCCCCCGGGCAGGGGGACGCTCCACAGGCGATGGCCCGTCGAGAACCACGGAACGAATCCGCCGAGATACTCCCCGAACCCGACCGCGAGCACCGCGACGCCTCCCGTCATGATGACGAAGAAAGACACCCACCCGAAAAGGAACCCGACGAGCGGCCCGTACGCCTCCTTCAGGTACACGTACTGGCCGCCGGCACCTTCGAACATCGAGCCGAGCTCCGCGTACGTGACGGCGCCCGCGAGCGCGAGGACTCCGCCGGCGAGCCAGAGGAGAAGGATCCCGCGCGGATCCGGCGCGGACTGCGCGACCTGCGCCGTCGTCAGGAAGATGCCGGTGCCGAGCGTCGCGCCGACCGTGACGAGCGTCGCGTCCGTGGTGGAAAGCGCGCGCTCGAGCGGAGCGTCTTCCCTCGGGAGCGCGTTCGGCACGCGGAAAGAGTGCCACAGGTCACTTCTCCGCCAGCTTCACCTCCAGGGGCGGCATCCCGACCACCTCGTACGTGCCCGACGCGATCCCGATCCCCTGCGCGTCCAGCGCGGCGAGGATGTCCCGGCTCATCTTGTCCTTGACCTCCCGAACGCCGTGGTCCTCGACGAGGAAACGGACCGTGAGCTCCAGCCAGTTGTCGGTGATGCGCCAGTAGACCCGCGGCCCCATCTCGGTTCTCCGCATGAAGAACCGCTTTTCGAGCGCGCGGAGCGCCTCCTCGCCCAGCTCACGGATGCGCAGCGTGTGCCGTTCCGCCGCGTCCAGGAGGATCTTCTCGGCCGCCGCGCGGTCGTCACGGTACGACACGGGAAGCTTGATCTCTTCCCAGATGTAGGGGAAGTCGCGGGTGAAGTTATAGACCGGCGTGTCGAAGATCTTGTCGTTCGTCACCGTCACGATCCGACCCGTGTACTGGCGGCTCGTGATCCAGACGGCCTCGTTCGCGTCCTGTCCGGACGGCGGCTGGCCCATTTCCATGATCGACGTGCGGATGAAGCCGAGCGCGATGACGTCGCCGCGAACGCCGCCCATCGTGATGCGGTCGCCGACCCGAAAGGTCTTCCCGCGAAGAATCACGAAGTACGCCGCGAAGGCCGTCACGACCTTCTGCAGCGCGAAGGCGATCCCCGCCGAGAGGAGTCCGGCGAAGGTGGTCAGACGCGCCGGGTCGCTGAACCAGATGGAGACGGTGGCGATCAGCACCAGGGCCAGCGTCGCGAGATGGATCGCCTGCCGCGACCAGAAGAGGGGGCGCTCCCGCTCCCCGAAGATCCGATCGGCGGCGAAAAGAAGGAGCCGCGCGAGGATCAACGCCGCGGCGATGCACGCGACTGAGAGGAGCAGTTTCTTCGCGTTGTCCGCGGTGAAGCCCACCAGCCGCACGCCGAAGAGCTCGGCGGGATCCGTCGAGACGAGGCTCGCCACGCCGCTGCGGGGAGCGAGAACTATGCCACCGGCGCTATTGCGCCTTGTCGCTCCCCGGCTCGTATTTCCAGGGCGTCTGCGCCGACGCTCCGTCCGCAAACCGCGTGTCGACGTACTCCTCGAAGGCGATCTTCCTTTCGAGAACGCCCGTCTCGATCATGAGGTCGCGCACCATGTCGAAGTCCGGCTTGCGGGGTGCGAGCCGCGTGTAGATCACGCGGTCGAGCGGCATCGTGAGCGCGTGCCGGAGGAGACCGGGCGGCTGGCGGTAGTAGTAGCGCCCGACGAAGTCAGCGGCGTGCTCGCGGTGCGGCCGGCCCTCGTCCAGCCACAGACCGGAGCGCGCGATCCCGTCCACCAGAGTCTGCACGGCGTCCGACCGGCTGTCGATGACGTCCTGTCGAACGACGACGACGCAGGACATGAAGTCGGGCCAGTACTCGCGCGCGGCGAAGAGCACGCGGCCGAATCCGCCCATCTCCGCCTGCGACGGGTACGGCTCACCCATGGAGAACGCGTCCACGGCTTTGGCCGCGAGCGCGCTCGCCACGTCGGCGGGCGCCATTTCGAGCATCCGCACGTCTTTGCCGGAGAGCCCGTTGGCCTTGAGCGCCTTGAAGAGGATGAGCCGCTCGTCGGAGAAGCGGCTCGGGATCGCGATGGTCCGCCCGGCCAGCTCGCGGACCGAGTGGATCGGCCCGTCCTTGCGGACCACGACGGCGCTGCCGTACCGGTGGCCGAGGTACACGATCTTGATCGGCACTCCCTGCGCGGCGAGCGCGATCGCCATGGGCGCGACCATGAACCCGACCTGCATGCGGTTGGAGATGAGCGCTTCCTTGATCTCGGGGAAGCCCTGGAACATGCGGGGGATGAACAGATTTCCGGCGAGCGAGTAGCGGGAGATGTAGTCGGTGACGGGGCATGCGAGGTGGCACGTGACCGGGATGTAAGCGACGTTCAGCTTGCGCTTCTCCGGCGGGAGCCGGTTGTTCATGACGGCCGACCAGTCCACATTCAGGTAGAGGTGGGCCGCCGTCAGGAGAAGCGTCCACGCGAGCGCCCCGAAGAGGATGCGCTTGCCGATCGAGAGCCGCGGCGGGATCGCGCGGGAGCTCACGCGCTTCGGAACCCCCACCGGACGGAGCGCAGCCGCTCGATCCGCCTCACGAGGACGTTCAGCAGAAGGCCTATGCCTCCGATGAGGATCATCGCGGCGACGACCAGGTCGTACCGCTTTCCGGCGTTGCGCGAGTCGATCACGAGGTAGCCGAGTCCGGAGTCGACGGCGATCATTTCGGCCGCCACGACGACGAGCCAGGCGATCCCCAGGGCGATGCGCAGCCCGGTGAGGACCTGCGGCAGAGCGGCGGGAAGGACCACGCGCGCGAACCGCGAGACCGGCGAGAGGTCGAAGTTCGTGCCGGCCCGGAGATACATCGAGGGAACGCCGCGGACTCCGTTCATCGTCGCGACGACGATCGGGAAAAACGACGCGAGGAAGATCAGGAAGATCGTCGCGAAGTTCGACACGCCGAAGAGAACGATCGCTACGGGGATCCATGCGAGCGGACTGATCGGCCGAAGCAGCTGAATGACCGGATTCGCGGCGGCCGCGGCGGCGCGCTTCCAGCCGAGGAAGAGTCCGGCGGGGATGCCGAGGCCGAGAGCGAGCCCGTAGCCGGCGGCCACCCGGAAGAGGGAAGCGCCCGCGTAGGGCAGGAGCACGCCCCGCCGGGTCAGCTCGCGGAAGCCGACGACGACCGCGAGGGGAGACGGGAAGACGTTCGTCCTGGAGAGTTTTACAGCCGCGTGCCAGAGCACGAGGATGACGGCCACCGTGACGAGGGGCCAGAGAAGACGCTCGAACCTCTGACGGGAGCTCATCGGGTCAGATCTTGTGTGCGAGGCCGATCTCCCCGAAGATGCTGTCGCGCAGCTCCAGGTAGCGCCGGGAGGAGAGGTCGCGGGGATGCGGCAGGTCGATGTCCACGATCCGGCGGATGTGGGCGGGCCGCGAAGACATGACGACGACGCGGTCGGCGAGCTGCACCGACTCGTCGATGTCGTGGGTCACGAACAGGATCGTCTTCTTCTCCTGCCCCCAGATCCGGAGAAGCTCGCCGCGCATCACGAGGCGGGTGATCGAGTCGAGCGCGCCGAAGGGCTCGTCCAGGTACAGCATGTCGGGGTTGACGGCGAGCGCGCGGGCGACCTCGACGCGCTGCTTCATCCCTCCCGAGAGCTCCTGCGGATAGGCGGTCTCGAAACCGGTGAGCCCGACGAGGCGGACGTAGTGATCGATGCGGCGGCGGCGCTCGTCGGCCGGGAGCTTCCCGAGGCCGAAGCCGATGTTTCCCTCCACGGTGAGCCACGGGAAAACGCCCCGCTCCTGGAAGACGAAAATGCGCCGCGGGTCCGGTCCGTGGACGGGCTCTCCGTCGATCGTCACCGTTCCGGCCGTCGGCTCGAGGAAGCCGCCGACGATGTTGAGAAGCGTCGACTTCCCGCAGCCGGACGGACCGAGGATGCAGACGAACTCGCCCTCGCGGACGTCGAGGTCGATGTTCTCGAGGACGGAGATCTCCTTGCCCTCGGCGCGAAACGTCATGTCCAGCCCGCGGATCGTGAGCTTCGCGCGGTCCGCCGCCGCCTGCGGAAAGGTGCTCACGCGGCGACTCCCTCGACGGCCGACTCGTAGCCCCAGCTCGCGGCCTTCAGCCTCTCGAGACGCCGCATCGCGACGTCGAGGCCGACGCCGATCAGACCGATCAGCACCATCCCGGCGACGACGACGTCATAGCGGTTGCCCGCGTTGCGCGCGTCGATGATCAGGAATCCGAGGCCGGAGTTCACCGCGATCATCTCCGCCGCGACGACGACGAGCCAAGCGATTCCGAGGGTGAGCCGGAGACCGACGATCAGTTGCGGAAGGATGGCCGGGGCGATCACCTTCCGGGCGAGCTCCGCGGGGGAGAGCCCGAAGTTCAAGCCCGCGTTCCAGTGAACGAGGGCGACGCTACCGACCGCGTTCATCGCGGTGAGCGTGATCGGCAGGAGCGACGCGAGAAAGATGATGAAGACGGCGGCGAGGTCGCCCACGCCGAACCACAGGATCGCGATGGGGATCCACGCGAGCGGCGATATGGGCCGTAGAAATTCGATCAGGGGCGCGATGGCCATCTCGGGCCTCCGCAGCCTTCCGAGGAAGATGCCGAGCGGGACCCCGATCGCCACCGCGAGGAGATAGCCCCACGTCACCCGGAAAAGCGACGCAACGACGTGTTTGACGAGAAATCCCTTCTGCGCGATTTCCACGATCGCGCGGAGCACGGCGGCCGGTCCCGGGAGAAGCGTCCCAGGAGACAGCCGGATCGCGACCGCCCAGAGGACGACGAGCACCGCGAGACCCGAAAGGGACAGCGCGATCCGGGAGGCCGGGCGATTTGTCTTTTTCGAGCGCATCGAAGCGGGGGAGTTTAGCAGCCCGAACCGGTTTCGATCGACGCCAGCCGCGGTGTTTTTCCTGACAGAGGCGCTCGACCCGTATATGATTCGCCGTCTTCGACCGCGGGGTCGTAGTTCAGTTGGTTAGAACGCCGGCCTGTCACGCCGGAGGTCGCGGGTTCGAGTCCCGTCGGCCCCGCCAATCCGTCTCCCATCGCTTCGCGGCCTGCTGATAAGCTACCGGCCTCTGAAACTTCTCTTCTGCCGGCGGCCCTCCGCCTCGGTGAATCGATGACCCTTCCGGCCCGGAAGCTGAAGGTCGGCGTCATCGACCTCGTCGCGAAGGGGCCGACTCGCGCGCTCTACGCCCGCGTGATGAATGCGAATCTGGCGAGCATCATGCCGCAGGTGGTAGCGACCTGGTGCGAATCGGACGGGCACGACGTCACGTTCATCTGCTACACGGGCTTCGAGAACCTCCTCGAAGAGCTCCCGAGCGACGTGGACGTGGTCTTCATCGGCGCATTCACGGACGCCGCTTTCCTCGCCTATTCGCTCTCCAACCTCTTCCGGTCCCGGGGAGCCGTCACCGTCCTCGGCGGCCCGCACGCGCGCTGCTATCCGGAAGACGCGCGCAAGTACTTCGACTACGTGCTCGGGTTCACCGACCGGAACCTCATCCAGCTCGTCCTGGAGGACGGCGGCCCGCACCGCCCGGTCGGCCGCCATCTGACGGCCGCGACGCAGCCGAAGTCGCTGCCGGGGGTTCGCGAGCGCTGGAAGTTCATCGAGCCCACTCTGAAGAAGGCGCCCGTCTTCAAGCTCGTGCCGATGATCGGCAGCCTCGGCTGCCCGTACACGTGCAGCTTCTGCATCGACGCGACGGTTCCGTACCAGCCCCTCGACTTCGACGTCCTTCGCGAGGATCTCCGGTTCCTCCGGACGAAAATGAAGAAGCCGCGGGTCGGCTGGCACGATCCGAATTTCGGCGTGCGCTTCGACGCTTACCTCGACACGATCGACGAGGCGGTGCCTCCCGGCTCGATCGAGTTCGTGGCGGAGAGCAGCCTTTCCCTTCTGTCGGAGCCGCACGTCAAGCGGATGGCGCGGTCCGGGTTCAAGGCGCTGCTGCCGGGAGTCGAGTCCTGGTACGACCTCGGCAACAAGTCGAAGACGGGCGCGCGCAAGGGG
>DASQJK010000237.1:0-6078 GCA_035631095.1 Thermoanaerobaculia bacterium | reverse complement strand
GTCGCATTGGGCATAGTCTGGGCCATCTTCCTCTTCCCCTTCATCCGGCGCCGGATGAGATCGCCGGTGACGACCGTGGAGGAGTTCGAACAGAAGATGGACTTCCTAGCTGAGACCAATACGACCACGCGCGGGCGTTGGGTGCTGACCCCCCGGAAGGGGGAGCGGTTCCTCGGACGGAGCGGCCGCACTCGCTCGCGGATCCGGGAGCGGCGCCGTCAGGTGCATCGACATGACGAGCGCACCGGACGTCCCCTTGTACGGCGCCTGTCCGGTGACGAGGTGGTAGAACGTCGCCCCGAGCGAGTAGATGTCCGATCGCGCGTCGATGTCCTTCAAGCCGCGGATCTGCTCCGGGGAAATGTAGTGCGGCGTTCCGACGGCCTGCCCGGTCGCCGTCAGTCCCTGACCGTCTTCATCCAGACGCTTCGCGATCCCGAGGTCGACCAGCTTCAGCTCGCCTCGGGAGGTGAGCATCAGGTTGTCCGGCTTCACGTCGCGATGAACGATCCCGATCGCGTGCGCGACCCCGAGAGCTCGCACCGCCTGCCGGATCACGAGGATCGCGTCGCGCTCGGAAAAACGGCCGCGCTTCAGGATGGCGCGGAGGGACTCACCGTCCACGTACTCCATGGCGAGGTAGTGGATCCCCTCGACGCAGCCGAAGTCGTAGATCTGGACGATGTTCGGGTGGTTCAAGCGGGCCGCGACGCGCGCCTCCTTCAGGAACCGCTGCACGAACCCTTCGTCGGATGAGAGAAGCGGCGTGAGCGTCTTCAACGCGACGATCCGCTCGAGCATCACGTTCTTCGCGCGATAGACCTTCCCCATGCCTCCGGACCCGAGCTCCTCGAGTACGTCGTACGCCCCGAACCGGCGCCCGGCGAGGCTCTGCTCGGTCAAAGGCCGCGCGGTTCCATCACCCGCTACTCCTCCTCGAGCATCTTCAGCGCTTTCACGAGGCTGATCCGCATCCGGTTGAACGAGCCCGCGAGCACACCGATCTCGTCGCTGGACTTGAACCGCACCTCCGGGACGTCGAGGTTGCCCGTCGAGACGGCGTCGGCCATCCGCGACAGCCGGCGGATGGGCCGCAGGATCGTGAACCAGAGCAGCACGTTGAGGAGGACGAGCATCAGCGCGAAGACACCGGCCAGGGAAAGCAGCATCGCCTGGTGGGCCTGGCGCGCCATCGCGAGCGGCACCGCCATCGGGACGGACACGATCTGAGCGCCGATGGTCTCGTTGAGCTTCCACCCGAAGCCTCCGGCGGTGCCGTAGCGCTTCACCACGGAGGCGGGCGTCATCTCCGGCGTCGTGTGGCAGGAGAGGCATCCCTGGTCCGTGATCGTGATCGGCCGGGCGAGGTAGAGCGCGCGGCCGAGAGGCGCGTCGCGCTCTCCCACGATCTCCTTCAGTCTTCGATCGCCTCGGAAGGCGTTGACGATGTCGGCCTCCCAGTCCACCGTCCGGTCGCGGGGATTCGTCGGGTTGAGAGTCGCCTCTTTGTAGGCGTACTCCGGGTGCGTCTCGCGGAGCGTGTTGAAGATCTCTGTGGCGGAGTACGCGGGCACCGTCTGCGGTAGGAACTCTTCGTCGAGCCGCGCCGCGAGAAGCGGCTTGATCTGCTTGTTCGTATATCCGCGCGTCGCGAGCGCGGTCTGCATCATGAGGCGCGCATGCTGCACGACCTGCGTGCGGGCGTTCTTCTGGAGAAGGTCCTGCGTGATGAGGTGCGCCGGCACGAGGGCGATTCCGACGCAAATGACGAGGATCAAGTTGAACTTGACCAGGAGCGACATGGTTCTCCTCTCCGTGTGTGGGGAGAAGATCCTATCGCGGCGGGCTCAGAGAATTTTTTCCCAGTACCCCACGTCGATCCACCGCCCGAGCTTGAATCCCGTTTCACGGAAGTGCGCGACCTTCTCGAAGCCGAACTTCTCGTGGAGCGCGACGCTCGAGGCGTTCGGGAGCGCGATTCCTCCCATCGCGGCATGGATCCCGCGCGCACGGACGGCCGGCAGGAGATGTTCGTACAGCGCCGATCCGACGCCCCGCCGTTGCCCTCCCGACTCCACGTACACGGTCACTTCCGCGGAGAACCGGTAGCCGCGCCGCGGCTTCCATGGCGTCGCGTACGCGTATCCGGCGATCGCGCCGGACTGCTCCGCCACCAGCCAGGGCAGCGGCGCCTCCTCGACCTGGCGCAGCCGCGACGCCATCTCCCCTTCGGAGACGGGCTCCTCCTCGAAGGTGACGATGGTTTCCCGGACGTAGAAGTTGTAGATGCGCGCGAGCGCGGGTGCGTCGGATGACGCCGCGGGGCGTACCGTCGCGGTGCCTCTCAGGAGGCTCCCTCCAGAAACTCGACGACACCCGTCTCCAGGGAGTACTCGGCGCCGACGACCAGCAGGCCGTCCCGCTCGATCAGCTCCTCGAGCAGCCGCGAGCCGTGCCGCAGCTGCACGGCGGATGCGCGGATGTTGGCCCTCACCGCCCGCTGCAGCAAGTCGTCGGGTTCCTGCTGCGAAGCGGGCGCGTCGAAGAGAGGCTGCACGGCGGGCCGCACGCGCTCCACGATGGAGCGCAGATTGCGGGATTCGGCCTGCGGAGTCCCCCGCAGCTCCTCGAGGGTCGCCGTGACCGCCCCGCAGCTCGAGTGCCCGAGCACGACGACGAGCCGGGTTCCGAATCGCGCCGCGGCGAATTCGACGCTTCCGATCTGAGAAGGAGCGACGATGTTGCCGGCGACGCGGATGACGAAGAGGTCTCCCAGTCCCTGGTCGAAGACGATCTCGGACGGCACGCGAGAATCGGAGCAGCCGAGGATGATCGCGAACGGTTCCTGCCCGGCGACCAGCTCCGCCCGCCGGACGTGGCTCGGCGTTTCGCCGGAGACGGACAGGCTCGCGGCGAAGCGCCGGTTGCCTTCGCGAAGACGTTCCAGAGCGTCGCGCGCGGCCAGCATGCGCCGCGGAATTTATCAGGCCGGCTGTGCGTACAGCGGCGTGCTCAGATATTTCATCCCCGAATCGGGAGCGATCGTGACGACGGTTCGCCCGGGTCCGAGTCGCCCGGCGATGCGCAGCGCAACCGCGACGTTTCCTCCGGTGGAGGTGCCGGCGAAGATCGCCTCTTCCCGCGCGAGGCGGCGCGTCATCGCCATCGCTTCCTCCGTGGAAATGGTCTCGATCTCGTCGGCGAGTCCCGGCTGCCACAGCGGCACGACGAACCCGGCGCCGACTCCTTCTATCCTGTGGGATCCGCTCGGCCTTCCCGACAGCACCGCCGACTCCGCGGGCTCCACGGCGACGACCCGGACGGAGCCGCCCCGCGCGCGCAGACGCGTGGCGATGCCGCGAAGGGATCCGCCCGTGCCGACGCTCTGCACGAACGCGTCCACGGAACCGGCCTGCTCGAGGATCTCGTCCGCCATCCGCTCATACGCGGCGAGCTGGTCCGTATTGTTCAGCTGGTCCGTCCAGTAGCTGCCCGGCGCCTCCGCGGCGAGGCGTTTCGCCGTCTCGACCATCTCGAGCGTCAGGGCCTTCGTCATTCCGCCCGCTACGCTGCGGACGATCGTGAGACGCGCGCCGAGCGCCGCCATGTGGTCGCGCTTTTCCCGGCTGAACGCGTCGGAGGTCACGATCTGGAGAGGAATCCCCTTCGCGGCGCATACGAACGCGACCGACACCCCGGTGCTGCCGCCGGTGTACTCGACGACGGAGCCGCCCGGCCGGAGCCGGCCGTCTTTTTCCGCGGCCTCGACCATCGCGAGCGCCATCCGGTCCTTCATGCTCCCCGTCGGGTTCTCGTACTCGAGCTTCAGAAGAATGCGCGCGCTCCCCGCGGGGATCATGCGCGCGAGGGGAAGGAGCCTCGTTCCGCCGATCGTGTCGAGGACCTTCACGGACTCTGCCGCTCGCGCAGGATCGAGAGATACGCCCGCCATGGGCCCACGGCGGCCGAGTAGCGGCGGGCCATCACACGAACCACCTGCGCGAGGTGATCGAGATCGTGAGTGACCCACGTCGCCAGATGCTGGCCGAGCGTGATCGGGCCGAAGTCGGGATGCTTTCCGGGCCGCGCCAGATCCGCATCCGTCAGACCCAGGGACGTGAGGCGACCGAGGTTCTCGACCCTCACTTCTTCGAACGTGTCGAGGAGCTCGCCGAGCGAGCGGCCTTTCGACGCTTCGAACATGCCGTCCCGGTCGAAGGACGGGAAGACGACCGCGTCCCCGTGACGGAGCATGTGCTCGACGCGAGCCATCCAGTTGGTGCGGTCGGCGTGGATCAGGTGGCCGACGACGTCGAACGGAGACCAGGTTTCCGGTCCCTCATTCGTTCGAATCCAGGCTTCCGGAAGATCGTGGAGCAGCGCGCGGAGCGTCGAGGGCGTCCGTCGCAACACCGGCAGGGCTTCGTCGAACTCGAACGACACGGCGGCCTCCCGTCAACGATCCTCGATAACTAGTTCCGGCGCCCTAACCTGGATTCGCCGGCTTCCGGATCCACCACCGGTGGACCGAGGATCGGTACTGCTCATAGGCGTCGCCGAACCGCCTGGTCAACGTGGGCTCTTCGTGGACAACGACGAAGAAATGCATCACCAGGAGGAAGCCGAAGGTCAGAAGGACGATCGACGGCGAAGAGAGCACGAGACCGGCGCCGAGAATCACCGCGGCCGCCCCCACGTACATGGGATTACGGACCCAGCGATAAGGCCCGGTAGCGACGAACGCGCGCGGGGGATCGAAAGGCGCCGGCGTTCCCCGCCCTCGGGTCACGAACGTCCCGATGCATGCCGCCGCGATCAGGGCTCCGGCGAGTCCGACGGCATATCCGGCCGAACGCAGCCATGCCGGCAGCACGACCGGAAGGTCCGCGTCATACCGGCGGACCGAAACGGCGATCCACGTCCACAGCCACACGAAAAGCGCCGAATAGACCAGTCCGCGGAGGACCGTGAACGCCCGGACGAAGAGGCCCGTCGTCGCCATGGAAGCTCGATTATGCAAGAACGCCGGCGAAACCTCTCCCGTTCGGAGACGTATAGACTGTCGATATAGGCGGTCTATAGGAGAGCCGGATGGGCCAGACCAATCTCTTGCAGGGCACCCTCGATCTGCTGATCCTGAAGACCTTGACCCTCGGGGAGATGCACGGGCTGGCGATCGCCCGGCGGATCACCCAGATGACGAAAGGCGCCTTCGAGGTGAAGCCCGGGTCTCTCTTCCCCGCCCTTCACAGGATGGAGGAAGCCGGATGGCTGTCGTCCGAGTGGGGCGAGTCGGAAACGAACCGGCGGGCGAAGTACTACCGGCTGTCGAAGGCCGGCCGGAAACAGTTGAAGGCCGAGGAGGAGGAGTGGGGGCGCGTTTCCGTCGCTATCGCCCTGGCCCTCCAGACGACCTGATGCGAAACGCCGCAATCCCGGCGGTTGCCCGGTTGCGGACCTGGATCCGCAACGTCCTCCGCCCCGCGCGCCGGGGGGAGGCCGAACGCGACCTGGACGCGGAGCTCGAGTCGTACCTCGAGATGCGGACGGAGGAAAAAATCGCCGCGGGAATGGCCCCGGGGCAGGCTCGCCGGGAGGCGTTTCTCCAGATGGGCGGCGTCGAACAGGTGAAGGAAGAGGTCCGCGACTCGCGCGCGGGCGCCTGGCTCGACACCTCTCTTCGGGATGCGCGGTCCGGGCTGCGCCTTCTCGCGCGCAACCCCGGATTCACGGCCGCCGCCGTGATCGCGCTCGCGCTCGGGATCGGCGCGAGCGCCGCGATCTTCACCGTCGTCAACGCGGTGCTCCTCCGGCCGCTGGGCTACGGGCATCCGGAAGGCCTCGCCGTTCTTCTCCACCGGGGGCGCAACCCGGTCAGCCCCGCGAACTACCTCGACTGGCGCCGGATGAACGGCGTCTTCTCGGACATGGGCGCGGCGGAATCCTGGGCGCCCAACCTGGGAGACGGCGGCGAAGCGCTCGCCGAGAAGGTCACTGCCGTTCGCGTCGCCCCTCGTGTGCTCGACTTTCTCGAGGTGCCGCCCCTTATGGGCCGGCTCTTTCTCGAGGGCGAAGACG
>DASQJK010000236.1:0-9708 GCA_035631095.1 Thermoanaerobaculia bacterium | reverse complement strand
CGCAGCTCGTGCTGGCGGTCGGCCGGCGGCTCCAGGAAGCCGAGGCCTCGGGCGAGCCGGTAGACGAGCCATGCGAAGGCGGGCGCCGCTACGAACGCGACGGCGAGCCAGAGGAACGGACGGGGCATCAGCGCGGCTGCCGGTCCACTTCCTCGAAGTAGTCCTCGGTCACCAGGACCTCACGGGGTTTGGACCCGCGCTGCGGGCCGAGGAGTCCGTCGCGAGACATCATGTCGATCAGTTTCCCGGCCCGGGAGAACCCGACTCCCATCCGGCGCTGGAGGAACGAGATCGAAGCCATCTTCTCCTTCACGACCAGCCGGGACGCCTCGTCGTAGAGGGGATCGTGCTCTTCGGGAGCGTCGGGATCGCCGCGCCTCGTCGATTCCTCCCGGTCCTTGGTGATCTCTTCGTTGAACCGAGCCTTGCTCTGCTTGCGGAGGAACTTGACGAGGCCGGCGGTCTCCTGGACCGACACGTACGCGCCGTGCACGCGGCGAAGGCGCGAGGTGCCGGGCGGGAGGAAGAGCATGTCGCCGCGGCCCAGCAGCCGCTCGGCGCCGTTGCCGTCGAGGATGACGCGGGAGTCGACCTTCGAAGACACTTTGAAAGCGATGCGCGAAGGCAGGTTCGCCTTGATGACGCCGGTCAGGACGTCGACGGAAGGGCGCTGTGTCGCGACGACGAGATGGATCCCGACGGCCCGGGCTTTCTGGGCGAGCCGCACGATCGACTCTTCCACGTCCTTCGGGGCGGTCATCATCAGGTCCGCCAGCTCGTCGATCACGATGACGATGAGCGGCATCGGCTCGAGCTTCAGCTCCTCTTCGGGGTGCTCCTCCCGCACGCGCGCGATGACTTCCGGATCCTTGATCGCCGCGTTGTACTGCTCGGCGTTGCGCACCTGGCCCACGTCGGAGAGGATCTGGAAACGCTCCTCCATCTCTCCGACCGCCCACTTCAACGCGTTCGCCGCCTTCTTCGGGTCCGTGATGATCGGAGTGATCAGGTGGGGCAGGTGCTCGTAGATCTCGAGCTCCACCATCTTCGGGTCGATCAGGATCATCTTCACCTGGTCGGGGCGCGCCTTGAAGAGGATCGAGGTCAGGAGCGCGTTGATCCCGACGCTCTTTCCGGAGCCGGTGGTGCCCGCGATGAGGAGGTGCGGCATTCCCCGAAGGTCGTCGACGACCGGCTCTCCGTGGATGTCCTTTCCGAGCGCGAGGGTCAGGAGGGACGGCGAGCGGATGAACTTCTCCGACTCGACGACGTCGCGAAGCGCGATCACCTCTCCCCCGCCGGGGTTCGGCACTTCGATGCCGACGCTGGCGCGGCCGGGGAGGCGTTCGATGCGAATGGACTCGGCGGAGAGCGCGAGGGCGAGGTCCTCGGAAAGGCCCATCACCTGGTTGACCTTGATCCCCGCCGCCGGCCGGAACTCGTAGGTCGTCACGACCGGCCCGGGATGGTACTCGGCGACGTCGCCTTCGACGCCGAACTCGGCGCACTTGGCTGCGATCATCTTCCCGCTCTCGGCGAGAAGCTTCCGGTCGACGGTCCCGACGTTCTCCCGCCGCTCGAGCAGCGACACGGGCGGATACGTGTAGCCCTCGACGACGAGCGGGAGCTTCTGCTGGGGCTCTGGCTTCTTGCGCGCGGAGACCGAGCCGCCCGGCGCAGGACCCGCCGCGGAAGTTGCGCCCGGCGCAGCCGGGGAGCGGCGGGAATCGGCAGGGGCCGTCGTCCTCGTGATGGAGAACTTGCCCGGCCCCGGCACCTCGCGGAGAACCGGCACCGGGTCGTCCTGCGCGAAGGGAACCTCCTCCAGGGTGAACCCCTCCTTGCGGGCTTTCTCGAGGTGCTTGGCGACGACCGTTCTGCGCAGCCGCTCCTTCGTCCGCTGGTCGCGGCGACGCACCCATCGGACGGTGAACCGGCCCGCGAGAGCGGCGAAACGGACGCGGAGACCCAGGAAGACCTCCGCCAGAGAAAGCTGCGTGGCGAGAGGAATTGCCAGAAGGGCGAGAGTCGTGAACAGGAGCGCCGCCCCCGTGGTGCCCAGGCGGTGCCGGGCCGCGTCCGCGACGGCCCGGCCGAGGACGCCGCCGGCCTCGATCTCCTCTCCGAAGAAGGTGCGGCGCCCGAGGGCGAGCGAAAGAAGGGCCGGCGCCGAGAGCAGGAGAAGGCCGAAGCCCGCCGCTTTCGTGGCCGGATTCGCGATCGGCCTCTGCCAGAACCGCCTCCACCCTCCGTAGAGGAGCAGGAGGGGAATCGCCCAGGCGCCGAACCCGACCGCCGCGTACAGGGCCGCCGAAAGGGAGGACCCGAAGCCTCCGATCCAGTTCGCCGGGGCGGCGGGGACGGCGGCCTCGCCGGTGGAATGCGAGAAGAGGCTGGGGTCAGCCGGGTCGTGCGAAAGCAGCGACAGGGCGATCAGCACCCCCGCGAGGAGCAGGAGGACACCGACCGCTTCGCTGGCGAGGCGCCCGCGCCAGAAGGCTCCCTGGCTCAATCCGGATCATTATGAGGTCGAACGCGAAGAAACGCGATAGCGGCGGCGCTATTAGAACCTCAACGGCGCGAACATAAGCGGTCCGCTCGGCCGCGCTTCGCTCGGGCGGCCTTCGGACCGGGCGCGCCTCAACGGCGCGCGTCATCCCAAGCCGCGGCGGCGTTCGTCTTGAAACGATCCTTGTAGCCGTTCCACGCCTTGTAGGCGGGCAGGTCGACGTCGCGGAGGAAGTCTTCCTTCGACTTTCCCGCCGCGCGCGCCTTTGCGGCGGCGTCGTTGACGTCCGCGATGTACTGCCGGAAGGCCTTCAGCCCGTTCACGTCGGTGACCTCGCCGTGACCCGGGATCACGACGGCGTCCGTGGGCACCTTCGAAATGGCCTTGTCGATCGCGGCGAGGTATCCACGCGCCGAACCGCCGCTCGCCGTGTCGATGAACGGGATCACCTGGTTGAAGAAGTCGTCGCCCATGTGGAGGACCTTCGCCCTCTCGAAGAACACGACGCTGTCCCCATCCGTGTGCGCGGGCGGGAGGTGCCAGACGTCGATCGTCTCGTCGCCGATGTGGATCTTCAGCGCCGAGTCGAAGGTCATGACGGGGGCCGGGATGTCTTCGATGCGGACGGTCTTCGCCCAGGCGATCTGGTCGCTGAAGAACTTGACCATCTGCTCGTTGCCGGCCTTCTTCGCGTCCTCGAGCTGCTTCGGATAGTCGCGCTGGATGTCGGCAGGGCTCGCGAGCATGCGCGTCCGCACGTTGTCGTGCGCGACGATCATCGCGAACTGTTTGAAGACCTCGTTGCCGCCGACGTGGTCGCCGTGGTGGTGGGTATTCAGGAGGAACTTGATCGGCTTGTCCGAGACTTTCTTGATCTGGGCGACGATGCCCGGCGCGAGGTCCTTGAACTGGGAGTCGACGACGAGCACGGCGTCGGGGCCGACGAAGAAGCCGACGTTCCCGCCCCGGCCGTAGAGCGCGTACACGTTGCCGGGGAGCGGCTTCAGCCGGAACGGGTCCGCGGGCGCGGCATCGTGGTGGTCGGCTCCGGCGCTCGGAGTCGGCGTGCGGGGAGCCTGGGCGAGGACCGCCGAGGCGGCGACGAGGATGGCGGCGAGCGCCAGGAGCGGCTTCTTCATTTTTCCCTCTTCGTTTTCCGCCGGACTCTATCCGAAAGGGTCGAACGGAGAGCCAGCGCCCGTGACTAGAATGCGTCCGCCATGACGCCTCAGCCGTCTCAGCCCTCTCCGTCTTCCGGGAAGCCGCGCATTCTGTCCGGCGTGCAGCCCTCGGGGATCCTGCATCTCGGCAACTTCTTCGGGGCCATCCGGCAACACATCGCGCTGCAGGACGAGGGCGAGTGTTTTTTCTTCATCGCCGACTACCACGCGCTCACCACCGTCCAGGACCCGGCGAAGCTGCGCGACCTCGTGCACGGAGTGGCCCTCGACTACCTCGCGTTGGGCCTCGACCCGCGGAAGACCGCGTTCTTCCGCCAGTCGGACGTCCCCGAAGTGACGGAGCTCGCCTGGATCCTCTCGACGGTCACGGGCATGGGACTTCTCGAGCGCGCCCACTCGTACAAGGACAAGCTCGCCCGCGGCATCTCGGCCAACGCCGGGCTCTTCATCTACCCCGTGCTGATGGCGGCCGACATCCTCATCTACAAGTCGAACGTCGTCCCCGTCGGACAGGACCAGGTTCAGCACATCGAGATGACGCGCGACATGGCGGGTTACTTCAACCAGACGTGGAAGAAGGTTTTTCCCCTGCCGGAGGCGCGGCTCGACAAGGCGCCCGTGGTACCGGGGACCGACGGCAAGAAGATGAGCAAGTCCTACGGAAACACGATCGACATCTTCGCCGAAGGAGCGGAGCTCAAGAGCTCGGTGATGCGCGTGGTCACCGACAGCACGCCGGTGGCCGACCCCAAGGATCCCGACAAAGACAACGTCTTCGCCCTCTACTCGCTGTTCGCTTCGCCGGAAGAGCGCGCCGCGCTTGCGGAACGCTACCGGGCTGGCGGCCTCGGCTACGGCGACGCGAAAAAGATGCTCATCGCGAAGATCGACGAGGCGTTTGCGCCCGCGCGGGCCAGAAGACGCGCGCTCGAAAAGGAGCCCGACGCGGTGGAGGCCGCGCTGCGCCAGGGCGCGCAGAGAGCGAACGCGGTCGCGAACCAAACGATGCGGGAAGTGCGGGCGGCGGTCGGCCTCAAATCCTGAATATCTCGAGGAGTTTCCTAGCGACTTACGCTAAACTTACGCCTCGATGGTCACCCCCGTTTCCAATCCTCCAAACCCCTGGGAGTCCTCTCATGCCGAGTGGCTGGGCGAGCCGCCGCAGGCTCGGCTCGAAGTCTTCGAGGAGCGCGCGAAGTCGATCATCGCGGAAAACGACAGCCCCGACGTCGGCTTCCGTTTCTCGATCAATCCCTATCGCGGATGTTTCCATGCATGCGCCTACTGCCTGGACGGCGACACGCCGATCCTGATGGCAGACTCGTCGACGAGACCGCTCGCACGGATCCGCGAAGGGGACGAGGTCTTCGGGACTGAGCTTCTCGGCCGGTACCGCCGTTACGTCCGGACGAAGGTCCTCGCCCACTGGAGCCGCGTCGCGCCCGCCTTCGCGACCCATCTCGAAGACGGCACTCGGCTGATTTCGAGCGGCGACCACCGGTTCCTGACGAACCGCGGCTGGAAATACGTCGCCGACCGCGAACGGGGCGGCGGCCAGCGTCCCCATCTCACGCCGCAGAACCACCTGCTCGGCACCGGCCGCTTCGCCGCAGGGCCGGATGAAACTCCGGATTACCGGACGGGCTATCTCTGCGGCGTGATCCGAGGGGACGCCCACCTCAAGTCATATTCCTACGACACACGCCGGCGGCAGACGGAGACGCAGCACCACTTCCGGCTCGCAATGGTGGATTCCGAAGCCCTGGCGCGGACGGGCCGTTATCTCCAGGACTTCGAGGTCGCCACCCGCCAGTTTCTCTTCTCGGCCGCAGCGGGCAATCGGAAGGCCCTCACGGCGATCCGTACGCATGCATCCGCGAACGTTTCCCGTATCCGGGAGATCGTCGAGTGGCCGCAGGCTCCGAGCCCGGACTGGCAGAAGGGTTTTCTTGCCGGGATCTACGACGCCGAGGGCGGCTACAGCGGGGGGATCCTGCGGATCTGCAACACGGATCCCGCGATCATTTCGCGCACTTTGATCGCCCTCCGTTCATTCGAGTTCGACGCCGTGGTCGAAACGCGGTCGCGCGAAAAACCCGTCTTCACGATCCGCATTCGGCGAGGCCTGCGGGAGCACCTGCGTTTCTTTCACACGGTCCGCCCGGCGATCGCGCGAAAACAGAGCATCGAAGGGCAGGCGATCAAGAACGATTCGCTTCTCCGCGTCCTGTCCGTCTCGCCGCTCGGCCTCGCCATGAAGCTGTACGACGTGACGACGGGAACGGGCGATTTCATTGCAAACGGCGTGGTCAGCCACAACTGTTATGCGCGCTCGAGCCACGAATATCTCGGCTTCGGCGCGGGGACGGACTTCGACCGCAAGATCGTCGTGAAGACGAACGCGCCCGAGCTGCTCGAGAAGGAGCTCTCGCGGAAGTCCTGGAAGGGCGACTCGATCGCGTTCTCGGGGAACACGGATTGCTACCAGCCCCTCGAGGCCGTGTACGAGCTGACCCTCCGGTGCCTCGAAGTCTGCCTCGCCTTCCGCAACCCGGTCGGACTCATCACCAAGAGCGCGCTCATCCGCCGCGACGTCGGCGTGCTCGCCGCCCTCGCGCGCGAAGCGGACGTCCTCGTCCACCTTTCGATCTGCTTTGCGGACGACGCGATGTCCCGCGCCATCGAGCCGAACACGAGCCCGCCGTCGCAGCGTTTCGAGACGCTGAAGATCCTCTCGGACGCGGGCATCCGCACGGGAGTGGGTGTTGCGCCCGTGATCCCCGGGTTGAACGACGACCAGGTCTCCGAGATCCTGCGACGCGCGCGCGACGCGGGCGCCACTGAAGCCTTCCGCCAGCCGGTCCGCCTCTCCGGGGCCACGCTGCCGGTCTTCAAGGAGCGGCTCGAAGCGGCGTTTCCCCATCGGGCCGCGAAGGTCTGGAACGCGATCCTCGAGATGCGCGGCGGCAAGATGAACGAGACGGCGTTCGGAGACAGGATGAGGGGCCTCGGCCCTCGCTGGGCGGCCATCGAGGCGCTCTACCGCACCGAATGCCGCCGGCTCGGGTTCAATCGGGGGGACGAGCCGGAGCGGCCGAGAACGTTCCGGCGCCCCGAGCGGCAGTCGTCTCTCTTTTGACGGCGTTGACTTTACGTTAAAGAGTACTTGACAAAGCGCGGCGGCGCGGGAGAATCACGCCATGGAATCCCGCGGCCCTTCCTCCATTCCCGAAGTCGGCGGGCGCGCCATCGACAACCTGCGCTTCATCCGGGAGACGATGGAGCGGGCGATCTCCTTCACCGCCGTTCCGGGAAAGGGCGGCATCGGCATGGGGGTCACCGCTCTCGCCGCAGCCGGGGTGTCGCAGCTCGCGCGAACGCGCGAGGAGTGGCTCGGCATATGGCTCATCGGAGCCTTCGTCGCCTTTTCGATCGGCCTCTGGGCGATGGCTCGCAAGGCGCGCCGCGCAGGCGCCACGCTCTTCGAGGGCCCCGCCCGGCGCTTCCTCCTCACCCTTTCCCCACCGCTGATCGCGGGCGGCGCGCTGACGCTGGCTCTCGAGCGAGCCGGGCAGACGACTCTTCTCCCGGGAGTCTGGCTGCTCCTCTACGGCACCGCCGTCGTGACCGGCGGCGCGTTCGCCGTCCGCATCGTTCCGGTCATGGGCCTGCTCTTCATGCTCCTCGGCTGCCTCGCGCTGATCTGTCCGCCGGGGTGGGGCGACGCGTTTCTCGCGGCGGGGTTCGGGGGTCTGGAGATCGCATTCGGCATCGCGATAGCGCGGAGGCACGGCGGCTGATGACGACCCGCTCCGAGGCGCTGCGAGCTCGAGCCCGCGCGGCCAGGGCGAAACCGCAGGATTCCCCGCGCGCGACGACTCCCTCTCGGAATTCTTCGGTGCCGGATCTCGACCGAGTGATCCACGAACGCCTGCGGCTTGCCATCGTCAGTGCGCTCGCCGCCAACGAGACGCTCTCTTTCCGCGAGCTCAAGAGCCTGCTCCAGGCCACCGACGGCAACCTGTCCGTCCACGCCCGAAAGCTCGAAGACGCCGGTTATGTGGCGTGCGAAAAGTCTTTCGAAGGGCGCGTCCCGAAAACGGAGTACCGGCTGACGGCGCAGGGCCGTCGCGCGTTCGAGCGATACATCGATCATCTCGAGGCGCTCGTCCGGAACGTCCGCCGCCGCTGATTTTTTTTGGAGGTTTACTTCATGCTTCAAAGTACTCTGCAGATGGCCGCCGAAACCGCCCGGATGCCCGAAAACGCTCCACTCGCGGCGCTGGCGCTGCTCGGCACCGCGGGAGCCGTCGTGGGCGCCCTCGTGGCGGCCGCCGTCTGCGCCGCCGTGGGCCGAAGGACGCTCGCCACCTGGATCGCCGCCGGGGCGGGAGCCTTGCTCATCGCATACGCGGGAACGCTGGGCGGATTCGCGGTCGCCAGCAGCGAGCGCGTACTGGCTCCGGGCGGCAGGAAGTACTTCTGCGAGCTCGACTGCCACACCGCCGTTTCGGTCGAGCGTGTCGATACGGCGAGAGTGCTGGGGCCTCCTCCCGAGGCACAGCGCGCCGCCGGCAGGTTCCTGCTCGCGCGCGTCCGCACCTGGTTCGACCCTTCCACGATCGCGCCTTGGAGGGGCGACGCTCTTCTCACTCCGAACCCGCGCACGGCATGGATCGTGGACGCCTCCGGACGCCGATATCCCCTCTCCCTCGAAGCGACTCGCGCAGCCGCGCGAGCGGGATTCCCGTCCGATGGCCTCGACCGGCCTCTGCGACCGGGGCAGTCGTCGACCACGACCCTCGTCTTCGACCTGCCGGACGGCGCCGCGCATCCGAGGCTCTTCGTCGGAGACCCTCCCGGCGTCGAGCTTGTGGTAATCGGTCACGAAAACACTCCGCTCCACCGAAAAATCCTCTTCGATCTCGGACTCTGAGACCGAACACTTTGCGGCTTGTCTCCGGAGCGGCGCCCGACCAGAATCCGGTGCGTGAAGCCGAGCTGGACGCCGCAGATGACGCCCCGCCGATGGATCGAGTACACGGCGGCCATACTGATCGGGAACGCGGCGTACTTCCTCGTCCTCTTCCCCGGCCTTCCGCCCGGACTTCAGCACCAGCCCCCGGACATCACCCACCGGGTGATCCGGCTCGACGCGGGGCTCCTGCTCGATTTCTTGTGCTGCGTGGCGGTGTACGGCGCGATACGGCTCGGGTCGACGCACGCAAGGCGGAGGTTTCGCTGAGAGTGGGAGATCTGACGCGCGCGCCCGCGCGTCTATCGGGTGATCGTCGGCAGATCTCGCCGTCGGGTCATCTGACCATCTGACCATCGGGTGTCCGCTCTCGCGGAGTTTCGCCTCGCTTCACACCGAAGCACGCCAGCTCCCCCAGTACTTACGCCACCACCGGCACGATCACTGGGCGCACCTCGAACACGCGGCGGCAAGCTCGCTTGGCGGAAATGGCGATTTCGGCGCGCAGCCATTCGAAGTCGGCTCGCTCCTCCGGCGTGGCCCGCGCGAGCACGGCCAACGCGGCGCGCCGGACCTCGTCCCCGAGCTCGCGCTCGTCCGCCGCCACGCCCCGGGAGACGACCGAGACCTCGCGCGAGGTGGGATCCGCGGGGACGAGGACGACGACGAAGCCTTCCTCCGCCATGTGCCGGCGGTCCCGCACGATCGAGGGATCGACCGGCTCCGTCCGCGCGTCGTAGTAGATCCGTCCGGAGGGGACGGCCGAGGGATCGATGCGCGCGCCGTCGGGCGAGAGAGTGAGCCGGTCGCCGTTGTCGAGGAGGAACACGGCGTGGGCGGGGATGCCCCTCGCCTGCGCCACGGCGGCCGTCGCCGCCAGCATGCGGCGCTCTCCGTGTATCGGCATCACTCCTCGCGGCTTGACGAGAGAGATCCATTCCGCGATGTCGTCGGAGTGCGCGTGTCCCGAGACATGCACCGGCGGATCCGAGTCGCGGATCACCCGCGCCCCCCGCCGGACGAGGTGGTCGGTGACGCGGTTG
>DASQJK010000235.1:0-5178 GCA_035631095.1 Thermoanaerobaculia bacterium | reverse complement strand
CAAGGCGCAGATCGAGAAGACCGACAGCAACTACGATCGTGAGAAGCTTCAGGAGCGCCTGGCCAAGCTCTCCGGAGGCGTAGCCGTCATCAAGGTCGGCGCCTCCACCGAGACCGAGATGAAGGAGAAGAAGGCCCGCGTCGAGGACGCGATGCACGCGACCAAGGCGGCCGTCGAAGAGGGGATCGTCCCCGGCGGCGGCGTGGCTCTTCTCCGGTCGATCGACGCGGTCCAGGGCGTCGTCAAGGGTCTCCACGGCGACCAGCAGATCGGCGCCCGGATCCTCGTGCGCGCGCTCGAGGAGCCGACCCGGCAGATCGTGGCGAACGCCGGCATGGAAGGCTCCGTCGTCATCAACGAGCTCCGCGCCAAGGGCGGAAACTTCGGCTTCAACGCGAACGCGGAGAAGGTCGAGGACATGCTGAAGGCCGGCATCATCGATCCCACGAAGGTCACCAAGAACGCTCTGCAGAACGCCGCCTCGATCGCCGGGCTCATGCTCACCACGGAGGCGCTCATCTCCGAGATCAAGGAGAAGGAGAAGGCTCCCGCGGGCATGCCGGGCGCCGGCGGAATGGGCGGCATGTACTGAGCCTCTGACATCGCTTCGATTCGAGCCCCGGCGCGAGCCGGGGCTTTTTTTGTCTCCGGGACCCTCGAACGCGCGGCCTCGGCGCTCGGGCGCCTCCTTATACTCGGGCGTCCCCCATGAAACCGCTTCTCTTCTCGGTCCTCGCGAGGCCGACACACCCGACCCGCGACGGAGCGGCCATCCGCAACTACCACCTGATCCGCGCTCTCGGCGAGCGCTTCCGCGTGCGCGGGTTCGCGCTCCGGGCGCCGCACCTCTCCGCACGCGACGCCGAATACCCGCCCGGGATCGACGTCGAGGAGTTTCCCCAGGCCGGGCGGATCCCCAGGCGGATTGCGGCCGCCGCAGCGAGCCTGATCCTCGCCGACGCGTACTCTCCGCGCCTCTATCGATCGGCAGCGCTCGCCGCGCGTCTGCGGGATGCCGCTTCATCGGAGCGCCCGGCGTGGATCGTCGCTCATACGTACCACGTGGCGCCGCTCGCGCTCGGCCTGGGGGCGCGGTCATGGGTCGACTTCCACAACCTCGATTCGCAGATCTGGCGCCGCATGGGGGAAACGGCTTCCTCCTTCCCGGTGCGCGCATTCGCGCGGCTTCAGGCGCCGCGCGTCGCCGGCTTCGAGGCGGGACTCGTCACGAGGGCGTCCGGTGTCTCGTGCGTGTCTTCGCTCGACGCCGCGAAGCTGACCGAGCTCGGCGGCGGTCCTGCGCCCCTCGTGGTCCCGAACGGAGTGGACCTGACCCGGTACCAGCCGCTGCCCGACCGTCCCGCCACGGGAGCCCTCCTCTTCATCGGCGACCTGTCCTGGCCGCCGAACGCGGAGGGGCTTCGGTGGTTTGCGAAAGAGGTGTGGCCGCGCGTTCGCGCTTCCGCTCCCGGTACCCGTGTTCGCGTGCTCGGCCGGGGGGCGCCCTCCGACCTCGCGCGAGCGGCTCCGGAGTGGGAGTTCCTGGGCGAGGGCGGGGATACACGCCCCGAGTGGGCGCGCGCGGATGCCGCAATCGTTCCTCTTCGCGCGGGCGGAGGGACCCGGCTGAAGGTGCTGGAGGCCGCCGCGTGCGGGGTCCCGGTGCTCTCCACCCGCGTCGGCGCGGAAGGCCTCGACCTCGAGCCCGACAGGGAGATCCTCCTGCGCGACGATCCTGGCGGATTCGCCGAGGCCTCGCTGACGCTCCTCGGAAGTCCGCAGCGGCGTTCGTCGCTCGCGAGGGCGGCGCGCGAAAAGGTGGAACGGCGGTACGACTGGTCGCGGATCGGTGCGGCGTTCGCGGAAGAGCTGCTCCGGCGCAGTGGCGCATGACGGCCGCCTCCCTCCTGCTTCTGGGCGCCGCTCTCCTTCTTGCCGCCTGGTCCTATCTCGGTTACCCGGCGTGGATCCGGTCGCGCGCGGCGGCGTCGCCGGGACGAGCCGCATCGACGCCGACGCCCGCGTCCGTGGACGTGCTCGTCGCCGCTGCCGACGAGGAGCGCGTGATCGGCGCGCGCGTCGAAAACCTGCTCACGCAGCAGGCGCCGGAGAGATACCGGATCGTCATCGGCTGCGACGGTTCGCGGGATGCGACGGCGGAACGGGCGCGGGCGGCGGGAAACGGCCGCGTGCGGGTCGTCGAGTTTCCCGCGAGGCGAGGCAAGGCCTCCGTGTTGAATGACCTGATCGCCGCGAGCGACGCGGACATCCTCGTCTTCACCGACGCAAACACGGTCTTCGAGCGGGGAGCGGTGCGGGCGCTCTGCGATGCGCTTTCCGATCCTGGCGCGGGAGCGGCCTGCGGACGCCTCGTCCTGGAGGACGCGGAAGGCCCTACCGGGACTCCGGAGAGTGTCTTCTGGGACCGTGAGACCTCGGTCAAGGAGGCGGAAGGCCGGCTCGGCGTCTGCCTCGGCGCGAACGGCGCCATTTACGCCGCGCGGCGCGCCGACGTCGGCCCGATCCCGCCGGACACGACGTCGATGGACGATTTCCTGATCCCGCTCGAGGCCGCCCGGCGCGGCAAGTCCATCGTCTTTGCGCCGGGCGCGGTCGCGCGCGAAGCGCCGGCGCGCACCGCCGCCGCGGAAGCGTCCCGCCGGCTGCGCATCGGGATCGGGGCGGGACAGGTTCTCCGGCGCGAGCGCTGGCTCTGGAGCTTCCGGAAGAACGGGCTTCTGACCGCCGCTTTCCTTTCGCGAAAGGTCGCGCGGTGGCTCGCGCCGCTCTTGTTTCTGCTCTCCGCGGGAGTCTCGCTGGCGAGCCCCGCCCTCCGCGTCGCCGGAGCAGCCGTCCTCGCCGCGTGCGCCCTGGCTGCGCTGTCTCTTCCGCTTCGTCTTCCCGCCCGGGGCCGCGCCGGCCGGCTCTATTATTTCGCCGTGATCAACCTCGCTCTCGCGACCGGCGTCGCCGCAGGACTCGCCGGATACCGGCGGCCGGCGTGGAAGTCCGTGGCCCGCTGGTGAGGCGCGCCACTCAGTCGGCGTTCCGGTTCGTCGCCGTTCCCGGGGACATTTTCATCGCCGCGGCGACCCTCGCGTTCGCGTTCTGGCTTCGGACGCACGTTCACATCCCCGGCACCGAGATGCTCCTTCCGCCCCAGAACGTGCGGTTCACGCCGGGAAACGTCTTCCTCGTAGGAGCGGCCCAGGTCATTTCGCTGTCGCTCTTCGGTCTGTACGGCGCGCGCGAACGATTTCGCGATCCGCTCGGGCGCCTTCTGATACCCGCGCTCTTCTTCCAGCTCCTCGCGCTCTCGGCCGTCTTCTTCCTCGCGTTCGCGCAGGCGTACGCGTTTCCACGGTCGGTCCTCGTCCTGTACCTGATCGTCAACGGCGTATCGCTGGCTGTCTGGAGGTTGCTCCTCGAGCGGTTTTTTCCGCAGCGGCGGCGGCGGGCGCTCGTCGTCGGCTCGGGGCCCGCGGCCGCGCTCATTGCGGAAGCCATCCGCCGGCACTCCTGGACCGGCGTCGACCTCGTCGGCCTGGTCGCCGACGGAGAGAGCCCGCTGCCGGATCTCGAGCGCGTGGCTCCGCTTTCCGGCCTCGCGGAGGCGGCGGCGCGGCTCGGGGTGGACGAGGTCATCCTCACGCCGGACGCTCCGAGCTGGCGCGACCGGATCGGCAACGCGATTCCGGCGGACTCCGGAATCGACCTGCTCGTCTGGCCTTCTCCGTTCGAGACGATGATCGGAAGACTCCGTTTCCGCATCGTCGGCGACCTGCCGCTCCTCGAGGCCCGCGTGCGCTCCCTCGACGGGATCCCCGCCGCGGTCAAGCGCGCGTTCGACGTGACCGCGTCGGCCGTTCTGCTGCTCGCTCTTTCCCCGGTGCTCGCCGTCTGCGCGATCGCGATCGCCGCAACGTCCCGCGGTGGCCCCTTCTATCGCCAGGTGCGGACGGGCAAGGACGGCCGCAGCTTCTCGCTCTGGAAGCTGCGGACGATGCGCCAGGGCGCGGAGATCGAGACGGGCGCCGTGCTGTCCGCGCCCGGAGATCCGCGCGTCACAGGCGTCGGCCGAGCGTTCCGCGCCATGCGCGTGGACGAGATCCCGCAGCTCTGGAACGTCTTCCGGGGAGACATGAGCCTCGTGGGCCCGCGTCCGGAGCGGCCCGAGTTCACGGACAAGTTCGCCCGGACCGTGCCCGGCTATCCGCTGCGCCATTCGGTGCGTCCCGGCGTCACCGGTCTCGCGCAGATTTCGGGCGACTACGCGACGGAGCCCGAGATCAAGCTGCGGTACGATCTGGCGTACCTGAACAACTGGTCGTTCGGCCTCGATCTGGCGATCCTGCTTCGAACGTTACCGGTCATCCTGACTCGGCGAGGGATCTGAAGGATGGAAAACCGCCCGGGCACATCCGAAGCCGGCATCGATCCGGCCCCCCGGCCGCGTCCGAAGATCGCGGTTGTCATGCCCGCATACAACGCCGAGAAGACCCTCGAGAGAACCTACGCGGACATCCCCATGGACACGGTCGACGACGTCATCCTGGTCGACGACGCTTCTCGAGACCGGACCGTCGAAGAGGCCCGGCGACTGGGGCTCCACGTCGTCGTCCACCCGAAAAACCGCGGCTACGGCGGCAATCAGAAGACGTGCTACCGCACGGCGCTCGAACGGGGGGCGGACATCGTCGTCATGGTTCATCCGGACCACCAGTACGACCCGACCGTGATCCCGCACCTCGTCAAGCCTCTGCTCGCGGGCGAGTGCGACGCCGTCTTCGGCAGCCGCATGCTGGGAGGGCGCCCGATCCAGGGAGGCATGCCGAAGTGGAAGTACCTCGGCAACATATTCCTGACCGCGGTCGAGAACGCGACCTTTCTGATCTATCTCACGGAGTACCACAGCGGGTTCCGCGCCTACAGCCGCCGTTACCTCGAGACGATCGACCTCGAGGCGAACTCCGACGGTTTCGTGTTCGACACCCAGATCATCGCTCAGGGCATCGCGAAGGGATTGCGCATCCGCGAGATCCCCATCGAGACGCGCTACTTCGACGAAGCCTCGCAGATCGCGTTCGGTCCGTCGGTGCGGTACGGCTTCGCGATCCTGAAGACGATGCTCCAGTACAAGCTCCACCTCTGGGGAGTCGCCTCGAACAAGATCTTCCG
>DASQJK010000234.1:0-3574 GCA_035631095.1 Thermoanaerobaculia bacterium | reverse complement strand
AGTTCAGCCGCCGGCGGATCTCGTCGATTTCCTTCAGGTGAACGCGCAACGAATCGCCCAGCCGATACGTCATGTCCGTCGACCTCCCGCGCAGCCGATGCTGCTTTTCCTCGTACACGAAGAAATCGTTGCCGAGAGCCGAGACGGGCACCAGCCCCTCCACGAAGAAATCGGCGAGCGTCACGAAGAGACCGAAGGAAGCGACCCCCGTGACGAATGCGTCGAACTCTCCCCCGACCTTGTCCTTCATGAATACGATCTTCTTCCACAGCAGGCTCTCGCGCTCGGCCTGCTCCGCGCGGCGCTCGCGCTCCGAGGAGTGCTTCGCGATCTGGGCGATCCCCATCGTCATCTGCTCGGCTTCGCTCGCCGCGACCGGTCTGCCGAACGCGAGGAGCCGGGAAAGCTGCCGGTGGACTATCAGGTCGGGGTACCGCCGGATCGGCGACGTGAAGTGACAGTAGTACGGCGCGGCGAGTGCGTAGTGCCCGCGGCATTCCTCGCTGTAGATCGCCTTGCGCTGCGCGCGAAGGAGGATGTCGGTCAGCAGGCGCTCCTCGGGCTTGCCCTCCACCTGCTTCAGGAGCTTCTGGAACGCCGCCGGCGGAACTTCCGCGAGGTTGCCCTTGAGCTCGTATCCGAAGTCCTCGAGGACGTCCCGCACGTCCGCGAGCTTGTCCGGATCCGGCCGGTCGTGCACGCGGTAGATCGCGGGCTGCTTCTCGAACAGCAGCTTCTTCGCGACGGCTTCGTTCGCCGCCAGCATGAACTCCTCGATCAACTTGTGGGCGACGTTGCGCGACTCCGGCACGATCCCGACGACGAGCCCCGCGTCGTCCAGAACGATGTCGGCATCGGGAAGGTCGAAGTCGATCGCGCCACGCGCTTCCCGCCGGGCGCGAAGGACGGCTGCGAGCTCGCCCATCGTGCGGAAGTCGTCCAGGAAAGGCCCGTAGCGGCGTTCGTCGTCGGGGCTCGGCCGCGTCTCGAGAAGACGGGCGACTTCCGTGTACGTCATCCGGTGCGCGCTTCGGATCACCGCCTTGACGAACTCGGCGCCGAGGACGCGGCCCTTCCGGTCGAAGTCGAGGATCGCGGAGAGCACGAGCCGGTCGACCCGAGGGTTGAGCGAGCACAGGCCGTTCGAGAGCCGCTCCGGGAGCATGGGCAGCACCCGTCCGGGGAAATACACGCTGGTCCCGCGCGACTTCGCCTCGTCGTCGAGAATCGTCGCTTCCGTCACGTAGTTCGAGACATCGGCAATGTGAACGCCGAGCCTGTACCCGGTGGGGGTCCGCTCGACTTCCACGGCGTCGTCGAAATCCTTGGCGGTCTCGCCGTCGATCGTCACGATGCGGCGGTCGCGGAAGTCGCGGCGGCCGAGCAACTCGTCGGCCGGGACTTCTTCGGGGAACTTCTCCGACGCCTCGACCACCGGCTGCGGGAACCTCGGCGGAAGCCCGTGGGACCGCAGCACGATCTCGATGTCGACACCCGGCTCTCCCAGGAAGCCGATCCGCTCCTCGACCACTCCGTGGGCGATCCGCCGCGCGTCGGGAAACGCCGTGAGCCGCGCCTCGACGATCTCCCCCTCTTTCGCTCCCTTCGACTTCCCGTCTTCGATCCGCACGATCGCGTCGAGCTTCGGGTCGTAGGGTGTGACGACCTTGCGGCCGTCCTCGGTCGAGAACCGCCCCACGACGCGCTCCCTCGCGCGGTCGAGGATCTTCACGACGGTCCCGGAGAGGCGCTCCGGGTCGCGGCCCCGGCCGGCCGCGCGCTCTTCGCGGGCGAGCACCGTGTCTCCGTCCATGGCGCCGTGCATGCCGCTGCGCGGAACGAAGAGATCGGGGCCGCCCTGCACGAGCACGAAGCCGAACCCTTCCGCGCGGACGGTGAGCCGCCCGGCAGTCATGTTCGAGAACTCGATGGGTGAATACTTTTCGCCGCGAACCCGGACGACTTCGCCCCGCCGCTCGAGGGCATCCAGGCGCTCCCGGAAGGCGTCCTCTTCCTCGTCGGGCACCTCGAATGCGCGGGAGAGCTCCCGGAAAGAGAGCGTCCGGGAGCCCTTCTGGCGGAGCTTTTCGAGGATTTCGGCGTCGCGCGGCAACACTCCGCGCAGTCTATCGTCAGAAGGCGGATGTGTCGGCGAAGCTCTCGAGCGTCCCCGCGGGATGCGTGTACGTCTTGACGGCACCCGTCAACGTGTCGCGAACCGTCAACGTGTACTGCACGTCCGTCAGCGCTCCGACGAAGACCCAGTACTTTCCGTTGAATGCGCGGCCGTCGACGACTTTCACGACGACCTCGATGTTGTTCGCCGTGAAGAACCAGTACGCCCCCGTATCCGTGGTGAGGCCGATCGGGTGGCCCTGGCCGGACGTGCCCTGCGACGGAACCGACCAGGCGATCCGAGCCTCGAAGCGCGCGCCGTTGAGGCAGAGGGAGAACGGATCGGTTCCGCAGGGCGTCCCGGGGCCGAGGGACACACGGCCGATGCGATCGCCGTTGAACTCGGAGAACCACACTCCACCCGCGCCAGCCGTGATCTCGTTCGGGGAGGCCCCCGGCGTCACGGGATATTCCGTGACCACTCCGGCCGGCGTGATCCGCCCGACACGATCGAGCCCGGACTCGGTGAACCAGAGATTCCCGTCGGGGCCGGTGACGATCCCGTAAGGCGCCGCTCCCCCGGCCAGCGGGAACTCGAGCAGCGCGCCGGTCGGGCTCAGCCTTCCGATCCGGGAGCTCGAGATCTCCGTGAACCAGAGATTGCCGTCGGGACCGCTCGTTATCCCGAATGGTCCCGAGGACGGTGACGGCAGCGTGAATTCGTCGAAAGTGCCGTCGGCCGCGGCCCGGCCGATCTTCCCCACGTTCGTCTCGGTGAACCAGATGGCTCCGTCCGGCCCGCGCGTGATCCCTCGAGGGCCGGAGCCCGCCGTCAGGACGAAGTAGGTGATGGTCCCCGACGTCGTGAGGCGCCCAATCCGGTCGTAGAAGTCGGTGAACCAGAGATTGCCGTCGGACCCGGTGACGATCGAAATGGGCTCGGCGGGCGTCACGGGGATGGTGGCTTCCGTGACGACGCCGGAGGGCGTGACCCGTCCGATGCGGCCGGTGAGCTCGGTGAACCAGAGGTTGCCGTCGGGTCCCGCCGTGATTCCCCGGGGAAAGCTTCCCCTCACGGCGACCGGGAATTCCGTCAGCGCCCCGCCGGGCGTGAGGCGTCCGATGCGATCACCGTGCTCTTCGACGAACCAGATGTTCCCGTCGGGTCCGGCCGTGATACCCGCGGGCGAGCTCCCCTGAGCGAGAGGGATTTCGCTGATCGTCTGAGCGCCGGCACGTCCCCCGAGGATGACCGAGGCGGCAAGCAATGCGCCCGCAGCGAGCCGCTTTCCGGATCGGCAGGCCGGATTGTCCATGAGCCCGTCACTTTGCAAGACAGCTGCCCGGCGAAAGTGGCGGAACGGTTCCTTGACGCGCGCGACCTCGACAGCTACCCTCGACCTCCCGCGAAAGTGGCGGAACTGGTAGACGCGCAGGTTTCAGGAACCTGTGGGTAACA
>DASQJK010000233.1:0-4183 GCA_035631095.1 Thermoanaerobaculia bacterium | reverse complement strand
TACTGCATGAAGAAGGATGGCGAGATCTGCTGGGTGGCGCCGGGATCGCCGCGCTGCCTCGCCGTGCAGTCGGCGGACTCCGTTCCCGTGCTGATCGCGCTCGGAGCGCGGGTGCGCCTCGTCTCGACGTCCGGCGAGCGGGAGATGCCTCTCGAGGAGCTGTACGTCAACGACGGCATCCACTACCTGGCCAAGTCGCCGGACGAGCTCCTGACCGAGGTCTTCGTCCCCGCGACGAAAGGGCGCAGCGTCAACAGGAAGTTGAGGCGCCGGGGGTCCTTCGACTTCCCCGTGCTCTCCGTCGGGGTCCACGTCGACCTCGAAGGCGGCCGGGTGCGCCAGGCCCGGCTCGTGCTCGGGGGAGTGGCGTCGGCGCCCGTCCGGCTGACCGCCTCCGAGAAGGTCCTGACCGGACGCCCGCTCGACGAGGGCTCGATTCTGGAAGCGGCGGAGGCGGCGGCGGGACCTTCGCGGCCGATGGACAACACGGACTTCTCGTTTTTGTGGCGCAAGGAGATGACCAGGAAGTACGTGGAGCGCGCCCTCCGCGAGGTCCTGTCCCCGCCGGGGGTGTGACACCAAAACAGGACACGGATGTTGGCGCGCGCGACCCCGTACTCTTCGCCCTTGCCACCGGACTGATGTTTTTGCTACATTGTGCCTCTTCTCGTATCGCTCGCCTTTCTCGCACGCTTCGCGCCGCGCAGAAGTCCGACGAATCCCACGGGAAGTCGGATGCGTTGAGCGGCGCGGCGGATCCGAAAAAAACGTGACGCCGGAACAGGACTCTGTCTCGATGAAGCTCTACGTCGGCAACCTGCCCTACAACACCACCGAGGACGACCTTCGGACCCTCTTTTCCCAGTACGGGAACGTCGATTCCGTCGCCGTCATTACCGATCGGGACACGGGTCGCTCGAAGGGGTTCGGATTCGTCGAATTCGGAGACGACAATGAAGCGAAGAACGCCATCTCGGCCCTCTCGGGCCAGCAGTATGGCGGTCGCGCGCTGACCGTGAACGAAGCTCGTCCCAAGACGGGTGGCGGTGGCGGTGGCGGCGGGCGTGGCGGATACGGCGGCGGAGGCGGCCGCGACCGCTACTGACTTCTTCCCACAACTTGGTTTTACCGAGGGGGGCTCTTTCGCCCCCCTCATTTTTTGCAGCTCACGCTCAGAAGGGATCTCCGTCTCATGAAGCTCTACGTCGGCAACCTGACCTACAACACCACGGAAGACGATCTCCGCAACCTCTTCTCTCAGTACGGGAACGTCGACTCCGTGGCCGTGATCACGGACCGCGATTCCGGCCAGTCGAAGGGGTTCGGGTTCGTCGAATTCAACGATGACAGCGAAGCGAAGAACGCGATGTCGGCGCTCTCGGGCCAGCAGTATGGCGGCCGGGCGCTGACCGTCAACGAAGCACGGCCGAAGACGGCCGGCGGCGGCGGACGCGGCGGATTCAGCGGCGGAGGCCGCGACCGCTACTAAGATTCGCGCGAATCGGCATCCAGCGAAGGGGGCGAAAGCCCCCTTCTTTTTTTGGAGCCGGTTGCCCGGGCCGGATGGCTCTGATTTGATGGCCGCGAGAGGTGAAGAATGGAACCCAACCCCAAGAACGCGCCTGGAAAGCCGGCGGGCGCGGGAGCAAGGCCCGGCGAGTTCGTCACGGACATTCAAGAGCTCCGGCGTCGCGCCCGGCAACACATCGAAAACGGTGCCGTGACCGACTCGTACACGGCGGACCGGCCGACGGTCATCAAGGTCCTGAACGAAGCGCTCGCGACGGAGATCGTCTGCATTCTCCGTTACAAGCGGCACTACTTCATGGCGACCGGGATCCACGCCAACGCCGTCGCCACGGAGTTCCAGGAGCACGCCGCCGAGGAGCAGGCGCACGCGGACCGCATAGCCGAGCGGATCACGCAGCTCGACGGCGCGCCGAACTTCAACCCCGACGGCCTCGCCTCGAGGAGCCACGCGCAGTACGTCGAGGGCAACTCGCTCGTCGACATGATCAGGGAAGACCTCGTCGCCGAGCGGATCGCGATCGAGTCCTATTCCGAGATCATCCGGTATCTGGGCGACCGCGACATCACGACGCGGCGGATGATGGAAGAGATCCTCCAGAACGAAGAGGAGCATGCCGACGACCTGAGGGACCTTCTGGCGACTCTCGACCCCACCAAGCCCGGGGCGTGAAGCCGCACCTCGAAACCTGGACGGAGGAAGACGGCCCCATGACGGAGAAGCGCGTCATGGGGCTTCTCGAGCGCGAGGGTTACGAGGTGGTCGTCTACGCGTACCGCGAGGGCACCGTCTTCGAAGAGCACTCCCACCCGTACGACAAGTGCGACGCCGTCATCGAAGGGTTCTTCCGGATCAGCGCCGGCGGGGAGGTCTTCGAGATGAAGCCGGGCGACAGGCTGTACATCCCCGCGGGAACGCGCCATTCCGCGGAAGTCGTGGGGCGACGCACCGTCGTGTCGCTGGATGCGACCCGGTATTGACGGGGTAAGATCGTGGCCACACACCCCACATACCGGAGGGAATCAGGATGGCCTTGACGGCGGCGCAGCGGGAAGACCTGATCCGGCGCTACGAGGAGGGACCGAGGATCCTCCGCGACGCGTTCGCGAAGATCCCGCGAGAGGCCTGGAAGTGGCGGCCCGGCGAAGGTAAGTGGTCCGCCCAGGAAGTGGTCGCCCACTGCGCCGACTCCGAGCTGAACGCGGCTGCGCGGATCCGGTTCCTGATCGCGGAAGAGAACCCGAACATCGCAGGATACGTCCAGGCGCACTGGGCGAAGGTATTCGACTACCACCGCGTGCGCGTCGAGCTGGCGCTCGCCACCGTCGACGTGATGCGCGCGCTGACCGTCAATCTCCTGAAGCAGCTGCCGGATTCCGCCTGGTCGAAGACAGGGACGCACACCGAGCGCGGCCGGTATTCCGCCGAGGACTGGCTTCAGACCTACGCGGAGCACCTCGAGAAACACGCCCGCCAGATCGAGAGGAATCTCGAAGCCTGGAGAGCCGAAGAGACCAGGCCTCAGAGCGGTAAACGCGAAACTGTGGAGCCGTTCCCATGATCAGAGAGTTCAAGGAATTCCTTCTCAAGCAGAACGCCATCGCGCTCGCGATCGGCGTGATCATCGGGGCGGCGATCGGGAAGGTGGTCTCATCGCTGGTCGACAACGTCCTCAATCCGATCATCAGCCTGCTTCTGCCGGCCGGCGACTGGCGATCCGCGGGTTGGGTTCTCCGCGAAGGTGTCGACGCCGCCGGAAAGCCATTCGTGACGAAGATCACGTACGGCCAGGTCATCGGCGCCGTCGTGGACTTCGTGATCATCGGACTCGTCGTCTTCCTGATCACCAAAGCTTTCCTCCCGAAACCGACTCCCGCGGCGCCGACGAAGGAATGCCCGCAGTGCAAGGAAATCATCCCGAAAGACGCCACGCGCTGCAAAGCCTGCGCACAGCCCGTTCCGTAGAACCTTGTCATCCTGAGCGCAGCGAAGGACCTGCCCCCTCGCTTCAGGGCCTTCGTGGTGCCCGCGTCGACTGAGAGGGCAGATCCTTCGTCGCTTCGTTCCTCAGGATGACAAAGCCTCTTCCTTCCCGATCCGCGCCGCCTCGTCGAGCAGGAACGTGAGGTCCTCTTCGCGCGTCCGGAAATTGACGATGCACACCCGCAGCGCGGTGCGGCCCTTCAAGACCGTAGGCGCCAGAAAGAACGTGCCGTCGCCGACGAGTCGGTTCACGATCCGCCGGTTGATCGTGTCGAGCGCCCTGTCGGAGAGCGCGCTCCCCGCCGGCCGGTAGCGGAAATTCACGATCGAGAGAACCGTCTCGGCGAGGCGCTCGAAGTCCGGGCGCCCATCGACCTGGTCGGAAAGGAATCGCGCCAGCCGTACGTCGCTCTCGATCGCGCGGGCGTAGCCGCGGGTGCCGTGCGTCTTCCACCCCATCCAGACCTTGAGGGCCTTGAATCCTCGCGACAGCTCCACGCCGCGCTCGGCGAACCACGCCGGCCCGGGGAACGGGCTTTCGGGGTCCGACGCCAGGTACTCCGGGAACTTGCGAAAGGTCGCCCCGAGGCGGCCGGGCTCCCGCACCAGCGTCGCCCCGGCCTCGTAGGGAACGTAGAGCCATTTGTGAGGATCGGCCGCGACGGAGTCGGC
>DASQJK010000232.1:0-15997 GCA_035631095.1 Thermoanaerobaculia bacterium | reverse complement strand
ACCTGGCCGCCGCTGTTGTCGGCGATGCACTTCAGGCGCGGGTCGTTCGGGTTCGTGTTCATGGCGATCACGAACACCGGCACGCCCGTCAGGCGGATCGACGGGTCGGCCGCGTGGGCAGCGGCGCGGGCTCCGGGCGGGTTCTCGGGCAGCACGACGGCGCCGAGGTCCCCGGAGGGGCCCTTCCCGGTCGGTCCGCCGACGCAGGGGTTCGAGAAGCACTCGTCGAGTCCGTCCGTCAGAAAGACGACGATGAAGCTGCGGCAGTTGATCGCCGGGTCGTCCGTCTGCGGGAAGACGCTGTTGACGAAGTAGTGGTATGCGTCCGTCAAGGCACCGGCGAGCGGCGTGCCCGGCGCGGTCACGATGACGTTGCGGGCGTCCTCAGCGAGCGTGTACTCGGACATGTGCGGCGCCGTCTGGTCGTAGGCGACGACGGACGAGCTGAACCGCAGGAGGCGCTTGATCGCCGCGACACTGTCCGCGTCGGTGGACTTGAAGGGGGCCCAATCGCGCGGGAACGGAATGACGGGCCAGTTGACCTGGCTCGGCGGATCCGTCGGGCCGGGGTACGGGTCGTATCCGCTCGGCTTCGCGTCGTTGTAGAGCGCGATGCCTCCGCAATCGACGGAATACGGATCGCAGGGGTTCGCCATCGGCGGGAAGGGGCACGACACTTCCGCGAACGCGTCGTTGGGGAACTGCTGGTCGCGCTGCGGGCGGTCCGAGTTGTAGATGGCCGAGTACGCGCCCTGGTTGTGGCGGTCCGGGAGCGCGTCCGAGAGGCCGTCGGCGTCGCCGTCTCCGGGCTGCGAGCCCCAGAACGGATTTCCCGTCAGGTCGTCGTCGGCGGTGTAGACGGGCGGCAGGCTGTAGAGGTCCGCGCGAAGGTAGCGGACATACGTCGTCTGTACAAACAGGGTTCCGGACGCCGGGTCCGCCTGCGGGTCGTCGAAGCCGCGGTACTGCACGGGCAGCGGATCGCCGTCGGGCTCCCCGTCCCCGTCGAGATCCACGTACGAGCAGCTCTTGGCAGGGTCATAGCTGCACGGTCCGCAGAGCAGCGGCGGGTTGGGCGGGCTGCTGAAGAGCGACTGCGGCACGCCGGGGCACGGGATGCCCGTCGCCGTCCCGACGGACGGGGGCGGCGGAGGCGCCATCGCGAGGAGGCCGCGGACCGCGGCCGTGAACCAGCGGCCGGCCATCGGAAGAAGGCTCTCCGCCGGCATCTGGCCGGACGGCAGCGCGCCCGTCGGGGTCATCGTGCGCGTGCGAGTCGGCGTCCGCGTGGGGGTCACCGTCGCGGTCGACGTCGGCGGGACCGGCGTGACGGTCGGTGTGTTCGTGCGCGTGAAGGTCGGGGTGACGGTCGGCGTGTTCGTAGGAGTGTTCGTCGGCGTGTTCGTCGGCGTGTTCGTGAACGTCGGGGTGACCGTGGGAGTCTGCGTATTCGTGAACGTCGGAGTGATCGTCGGCGTGAAAGTGGGAGTGGCCGTGGGCGTGTTCGTGAACGTCGGCGTGATCGTCGGCGTCTTCGTCGGCGTCTGAGTTCTCGTGAACGTCGGAGTCAGGGAGGCCGTCGGCGTTGCCGTAAACGTATTCGTCACCGTCGGCGTGCGCGTGACCGTCGGCGTAAAGGTGCGGGTGAAAGTACGAGTGACCGTCGGCGTCTGAGTGCCCGTCGGGGTGTTCGTGAACGTCGGCGTGATCGTCGGCGTGTTCGTCTTCGTGAACGTCGGCGTGATCGTCGGCGTGTTGGTCAACGTAGGCGTGTTGGTGAACGTCGGCGTGTTGGTTTTCGTCGGCGTGTTGGTCAACGTTGGCGTGTTCGTACGTGTGTTCGTCGCGGTGAATGTGGGCGTGATCGTAGGCGTGTTCGTCCGGGTGAAGGTCTGAGTCGCAGTCGGCGTGTTCGTCGGCGTGTGGGTCAAAGTAAACGTCGGCGTGATGGTCGGCGTGTTCGTCCTCGTCGGCGTGTTGGTCGGCGAATTCGTCGGCGTGGGTGAATTCGTCGGCGTGCTGCTCGGCGTGGGGGTGACGGTCGGCGTCGACGTGAACGTCGGCGTGCTCGTGAACGTCGGCGTGTTCGTGAACGTCGGGGTGAAGGTGTTCGTCGGTGTCGCCGTCGCGGTCGGCGGCGGCCGGAACTCGTCGATGCGGACGATCACGTTCGGGTCGCCGTAGTTGCCGGACATCATCGTCAGGTGGAGCTCCGCGCCGGGATGTGCGGAGCTGCGATAGACGACCATCCCCTGGCCGAGACCCTTCGGACCGAAGGCGCCGCGCCACGTTCCCGGGACCGCCTGCGGAGGAACGGGCACTCCGACGCCGGAGTACGGCAGCCGCGTGTCCGCGACCTCGCCGGTGTTCTCCTTGGCGTAGTTGTGCATGACCTTGTGGCCGAACTGGAGGAACCGGCCCTGCGAGATGTCCGGGTAGTCCCAGCTCGCGGGCGCGCTCGGGTTGAAGACCTGGTCGATCGGGCATCCGGGACACGTCGGCGAGGACGCGTCGATCACGTCCGCGAAGTACAGCCACTCGAGCCCGCCGTTCTCGAGAGTGTCGCCGGCCACGTGCGCGCCGCCGACGGCGCCGCCCAGGGCGGCCGTGTCCGCCGCGCCGAAAGTCTGGTTCGGGTTGCGGTAGTAGGCGAACGCCCAGTTCACGTTCTGACTCTGGGTCAGGACCTGACGAAGCACGCTCTTCGCGACGCCGATCTTCGAACCGTCCGTCCCCGCCGCGGTGCCCTGCGGGTACAGGAAGTCGTCCATGTAAGCAGGCAGGTCGAAGGAGTCCGTGAAGTCGCGGTTCATCGAGTGGGACGAGTCGAGGATGACGAAGACGTCCGCGGAGGCGCCCGCGTTGGTCTGGAGGAGCTGGCGGTCATCCGGTCGCGCCGGCGTCGCGCTGACGAAGAGCAGAAGCATCGTCACCGCGACGCGATGCCGCCGGACGAACGCCGACAGACCTCGGGGAGAGAAGGCGACCCTGTCCAGGTTGCTCATTGCGCCTCCGGAAGCACCGGCAGAGGCCCTACGGCGACCTCCGAGACCAGCGCTTTCGAGTACTGCAGAAACGCGTCGTTCTCGCCGCCCGTACTGCGAATCTCGAACGTGAAGAAGTACTTGCTTTTGCCCGGGCCTTCCTGCTTCTGCTCGCCGCGGGCGGGGAACTCACCAGTGAGCCCCGGCGCCTGCACCCGGACCTGGATGTCGGACTCGGTCGGGTCGCCGAGGAAAAAGCCCGTGGCGCTGTTCCGGTGGCTCGGCATCGGGAAGAGGACGGTGCCGAACGAATTGCCGGCGAACTCGGGCCGGCCGAGGAAGTTCGTGAGTCCCGCGGGGGCGACCATCATTTCGGCGCTCGCCCAGCGGATGCCGGCGTCGGACGCATAGAAGGCGCGATTGACCGACCACTCGTTGGCGGCGATACGCGACTCCGTGCTCGTGATGAGCATCAACGCGATGCCGATGACGGTCAGGATCGCCAGGACGAGGATCGCGATGACCAGGGCCGCGCCCCGCTCCCCCCGCTTCGCGGCTCGTCTCATGCGTGCGCTCATGGCTGGAAAGAGTTGTTGCGGAGGTTGATCTTCAGCGTCTGGATGCGCCGGCGGTACTGGGGCTCGGTCGAGAGCGTCGGGTACTGCGCTACGTCCGGATAGGGAGGGTTCACGGTGACGGGCGTGTTCATCGTCACGAACCCTCGCGAGTTGGCGGCCCGGTACGTCGGGTCCGGGTCTTTCGATTTGGCGACGAGAGAGATCATCACGCCGTGCAGCCGAGGCCCATGGCATCCGGGGTGGGTGAAGATCGCAGGCGCCGGCTGCTGCATCTGGAACTCTCCCGCCGTGTACACGCCCTCGCCCGCGACGTTGGGGCGCCACTCGTCGCCGCCCGACTGGGTCGAGACGTTCGTGTCCGTGTCGGTCCCCGCGACGGTCGGGACGAGCCGGTTGATCGCTCCGTTCCCGTCGGTGTCGACCCCGTAGGCAATCTGCATGTCCTCGACGTCGTCGGCGAGCCGCACGACGTCGAACTGACTTCCGCGCCGTGTGCCCTGCGCGAGCGCGGGGTGGACGGGGTCGGAATTGTCGATGAAGAAGACGAGGTCGTCGAGGATGCCGGCCCCTCTCATTCCGATTGCCGACATGTTCGTAGGAGCCGCCCCCGTCAGCGACGGAAGCTCGGTCGTGAACTCGAGGGCGACGGCGTTGCTGAAGTTCACGTTGCCGAACGTCTGCGCAGCGACGAGGTTGGTCTGCGCCGTCAGCAGGCCCACGTTGTAGGTCGGCTGCGGATAGCGCGGTGTGACCGTGGGGTGGCCAGCGGGGTCGATCGTGGAACACGCGGTGTGGATGTCGTCCTTGCCGGTGACGAGGACGAGCATCGGGTTGGCGGCCGAAGCCCCCTGCGTGTAGGCGTCGACCTGCGCGAACTGAGGCCGGTTCGTGGCGTCGTCGTTGACGTGGGGGTACTTCCATCCGAACGTGATCGGCTTCGCGGTAACGGCCTCGGTGCCGATGCAGGTCGTGCAGCCGGACCCCGCGTCGAGCGAGATGAGAGGAGAGTTGATGACGCCGCGCACTTCGATCATGTCCGTCCCGTCGCGCACGGGGATCGCCGTGCCGGAGAGGTCAGTCACGGTCGCGCCCGTCACGTTGTCGTAGCCCCTTCCCGAGCCGACGACGATCCCCGCGAGGTTCGTATCGGGAGCGTTGAGAACGGACTGCGCCACGAAGATCGGACCGGCGCCGGCCATGCGGATCGCACGGGTCATCTGGTAGATCCCGTATCGCACGTTGCCCTGGGCGTCCGCGACGTCCTGCTCGCTCTTGTTGATGCGGGCGCTCGCGTCGAAGACCGCGAGGATCCCGAGCATCGCGATCGCGAGAAGGAAGACCACGACGATCATTTCGATCAGGGTGAAGCCGCCCTCCCGGCGGGCTCGCATGGACGCGGGCGCGCCGAAGATCATGGGCATGGCGCCGCCACGCCGATCGCGCAGCCGTCGGCAGTGGAAACGTTGGCCGGGTCGTTCGGCGCCGGGTTGTAGACGAACCCGCTCACCCGCGCCACGCGCGAACCGATACCGAGCGTCCCCGTCGTCGAGATGACCGTGACGTCGATCCGCTTGTACTGGTAGGTCTGGCCCGCAATCGTGACGCGGATCGGCGTGAACGGGTTCCCGTTCGGAACCGTCGCCGTGTCCGCTGAAGGAATCTGATACTGAAGGACCTGATACGTCACCTGGAACGGGTTGTCGATGCCGCCGCTCGCCGGGGGAACTCCGGTGGCGGGGTCCGGCAGCTTGGGCGGCTGGTCGTTGATCTTGACCCCAGGCGTCAGCTGCGCGTCGTTGAACGGGAGGTTCATCAGCTGCTCGAGCCGGTCGCGCGCGAGGACGTTGATGCTCGTGTACTCGTTGGCGGAGAAGTTCGACTTCATGCTCGCGATGAAGAGCGGAGCGATGCCGAGAAGGACGAACCCGAGCAGCGCGAGCGCGATCAGGAGCTCGACGAGCGTCAGGCCCGACTCGCGGGCCGCGCGGCGCGCGGGCGCCTTCACTGCCACACCGTCGGTGTCACGACTTCCACCCGGCCGGCGACGGTCGTGTGGATCGTGATCGTGTTCATCACGCTTCCGCCGGTCGGCCCCTGGATCACGATGTCCGCCGAGAGCGCGGGAGGCGGAGCGACCCGCCGCCCGTTCCCGTCGAAGGTGATCTTGTTCCCCGCCGGAAGGGTCACGAAGGAGAGAGCCGCCGTCGAGATCGCCAGAGAAGAGGAGGGAACCGGCGTCGGAGTGGGAGCCGGCGGATCGGGCTCGACCGTCGCGAGGAGATGATCCGCGTCGGTCGGGGCCGCGGTGACGACGAGCACGCTCGCGTTCGCGTTCCGGCGGACCGCCTTCATCCGGGCCGCCAGAAGAGTCGTCTGGATCTCCCCCGCCGCGCTGCGGAACTGGTTACGGCGGGAAAGCCGCTGCCACCACGGAACGCCCACGAGGGCGACCAGGCCCATGATGGCGATGACCACGAGGAGCTCGGCGAGGGTGAACCCGCCGCTCCCGTGCGCAGTTTTTGGACGGAGCATCGCGTATCGCAGGAGCGATTCCCGTGCCCGGAGGGCTCCCCCGCGCGAAACGTCTGACAGGCGGAGGGATCCGAGCTTCCTGTACCCGGGGTCAGGCAAAAAGGGCGGCGCTTTTCGTCACCGAAAGTAACGCCGGTCCGCTCAGCTGATCTGTTCCTGATCTGCACCAGCAACCTGGCTTACCGCTTCTGGTACAGGCGCTTTCTTTAAGCCGGTTACACTTTCCATCAGCTCCATGTGGACAAAAAAGCTGCGATCCACGCCGCCGGAGGCGAGGGCCCTGCTCACGCGGGTGCGCACGCACGGCTGGAAGTCGGACGCGGAGCGCGACGATCTGCTGCGCCGGATCGCGGCGATCGAGAATCTCGACCCCGAAGAAGTGGGGTGGATGGTGGCGAATGCCGACGCCGCCGTCCGGCAGTCCGGCGTCGCTCTGCTCCAGAGGCATCCTTTCGAATCGGCGTCCGCGGCGATGTTCCCCTTTCTCGCGGGCCACGGCGACGCAGCGCGGCGCAACGTCGCCGCATCGCTCGAAGCGGTCGCGGGCGCCTCTTTCGCCACGCACGTGCCGTCGCTCCTCGCGCACCCGGACCCGGTGGTGAACCTCGCCGCGCTCGACTGGTTGATGCGCAATCCCTCGGACGCCGCGCTCCAGGCGATCGTCCCCGCTCTGGCCTCCCCGTCGCCTCAGGTCCGGCGCAAGGCATTCACGATCGTCGAGGCGACCCCCTCGAAAAAAGCGATCACGGCCGCGCGCGCGGCCATCGATCACGACGACGAGGAGATCCGCTTCCGCGCCGTCGGAGTCCTCGCGAGAGTGCCCGACGAGGCGAACATTCCGGCGCTGCTGCGGAGATGCCACGCCGATTCCGAGCGCGTCCAGGACGCCGCGATCGCCGCGCTCACGCCCGTCCTCGGCGCGGCTATGGCGGGAGGACAGGGCGAGGAGCGTTTCCACGAATACATCCTTCCGCTGCTGACGGACGCGAACGAGAAGGTCCGCGGCCTCGCCATGAAGATCCTCGAAACGCAGGAGCCGGAGCGCGTGGCGGACGCCTTCTTGAACGGCTTCTGTGACAGCTTCGGGCCGGCGAGAGACCGCGCGATCGAGGGGCTGAAGGCGCTCGGTCCTCCCTTCATCCACGCGTTCCTTTCGCGCGACAACGACCCCGACCCGGCGATCGCGGCCCTCGCCGGATCGATCGCGGTGAATCTCCGCAGCCCCGAAGTCGTGCCCCACTGCGTCCGCTTCATCGAGGGCTCCGATTGGTGGCTCCGCGACCGTGCCGCGCAGGCGCTCGCCGAGCTCCGCGACGAGAGGGGCATGCCCGCGCTCCTGAAAATGCTGCAGGACCCGGACTCCGACATCTCCGCGGCCGCGGCGCTCGGTGCGTGGGGAAGCCCCGCTGCCCTGCCTGCCCTGCTCGAGGCATTCAAGCGGGGCACCAAGGATCTGCGGCTGGAGATCCTCGAAGCCTTCTCCCGGATTCCCGACCCGCGAGTGGGGCCGCTCCTCGACCAGATCGCGAGGATGATCAACGACCCGCTCGTCCACGACAAGGCGCTCAGGCTGATCGCGGCGCGCGAAGGAAGGGAAGCCCCTTCCCCGCACACGGGACCTTCGCCGGCGTTCGTCCCCCTCGACTTCGAGGCCAACCCGCGGCCTACGCTCCGGGAGCTCCTGCGCCATGCACGCGCGGCGGGAGCCTCGGACCTGCATCTCGCCGCCGGCACGCGCCCTCATCTGCGCCGCAACGGCCGCCTGGAGGCGCTGCCGCTCGCGGAGGTCGACGAGGGCGGGATGTGGGAGTGGCTCCCGCCGATCCTCGGCGACCGCAGCGAGGAGCTCGAACGGTCCCGCCAGGTGGACTTCTGCTACAAGGACCCCGAGCTGGGCCGGTTCCGGACGAACGTCTTCCACCAGCGCAAGGGCTTGAACGCCGTATTCCGGCTCGTTCCCTTCGAGATCCCGACGCTCGCCGACGTGGCGCTGCCTGAGAGCGTGTGGGAGATCACGACCCTCTCGCAGGGGCTCATCCTCGTCACGGGCCCCGCAGGCTGCGGCAAGACGACGACGCTCGCCGCCCTCGTCGACCGCATCAACGAGACGGAGCGGTCGCACATTCTGACGATCGAGGACCCCATCGAATACGTGCACACCAACAAGGAGTCGTTGGTCAACCAGCGGGAGATCCCGACGCACTCGAAGTCTTTCGCGAAGGCGCTCCGGCAGTCGCTGCGCGAAGACCCGGACGTCATCCTCGTCGGTGAGATGCGCGACCTCGAAACGATCTCGCTCGCGATCACCGCTTCCGAGACCGGCCACCTCGTGCTCGGCACGCTCCACACCACGACGGCGAGCTCCACCGTGGACAGGGTCATCAACGCCTTCCCGGCAGAACAGCAGGGGCAGATCCGGATGATGATCTCCGACAGCCTGAAAGCCGTCCTTTCTCAGACCCTTTTGCCCCGCCGGGACGGCTCGGGCCGCATCGCGGCCTTCGAGGTGCTGCGGAACACGCCGAACGTCGCCGGCCTCATCCGCGACGGGAAGACGTTCCAGCTGCCGACGGCGATGCAGACGGGCGCGGCCGCGGGTATGACTCTGATGGACACGGCGCTCATGAACCTCGTCACGGAGGGCATGATCGAGGCGCGCGTGGCGCAGCGCCGCGCCTTGCGCAAGGACGCCTTCGAGCACCTCCTGCCCGAAGAGGGAGGCGCCGCGTGACCGTCGAAAAAACCGAGCTCGTCGGCGACGCGGAGACGCACTCGACGGGCGGCAACCGCGTCGACCGGTTCCTCTCGATCCTTCCGAAGCGCAACGGTTCCGACCTGCACCTCGCGGTCGGCGGGCCGCCCATGCTCCGCATCGACGGCGGCCTCGAGCGCGTCCGCTTTCGCGCGCTGACGGAAGGCGACTTCTACAACCTTCTCGGCCCGATCACGCCGGCCCGGCTGTGGGAGGCGTTCGGACGGGAAGGGGACGTCGATTTCGCGTACCAGATGGGGCGCACCGCCCGATTTCGCGTGAACCTGTTCCGGCAGGAGCGCGGATCCTCCGCCGTTTTCCGGCTGATTCCCTCGCGCGTCCCGACTGTCGAGGAGCTGCGCCTGCACGATTCGATTGCCCGGCTCTCCGAGGCCCAGAGCGGCCTCGTTCTCGTTACGGGGCCCACGGGAAGCGGCAAGACGACGACGCTCGCCGCGGTCCTCGACCGGATCAACCAGCGCCTGCCGTACCACGTGATCACGATCGAAGACCCGATCGAGTTCGTTCACACGAACGCGCGCTCCGTCTTCACGCAGCGCGAAGTCGGCGCCGACGTGCCCGGGTTCGCGGAAGGAGTGAAGTCAGCGATCCGCGAGGACCCGGACTGCCTGCTCGTCGGCGAGATGCGCGACCTCGAGACCATGCGCATGGCGCTGACGGCGGCCGAGACGGGCCTGCTCGTCTTTGCGACCCTCCACACCAACTCCGCGGCGAAGGCAGTCGACCGGATCATCGATGCCTTCCCCGCCGACGAGCAGGAGCAGATCCGCATCGTGCTGGCCGAGAACCTCCGCGCCGTGGTGGCGCAGCAGCTCCTGAAGCGCGCGGGCGGCGGCCGCGTGGCCGCCTTCGAGGTCCTGCTCGGATCCACGGCGCTCTCGAATGCGGTGCGCGAGGGGAAGACCTCGCTCATCAACAACCAGATCCAGACCGGGAAGTCGAAGGGGATGTTCTCCATGGATCAGTCGCTGGGCGAGCTCGTCCGCAGCGGGGTCGTGCTGCCGGACGAGGCCCTGGAGCGGGCGCTCGACCGGGACAGCTTCAAGAACCTGATCGCGTCGCTCCCGGAGCCGCGGCAATCCGGGCCGGCTCGCCCGGCTCACGCGCGGCCGACAGCCGTAAAGTAAATACGGCGCCGCCGCCCGGGCGCGCTCCGACCTCGACCGTCCCCCCGTGCATCTGCGCGATCCGCGCGACGATCGCGAGCCCGAATCCCACGCCCTCGGGCTTGCTGGAGTAGAACGGAAGGAAGATCTTCTCGCGCGCGCCCGGCTCGACCCCGGGCCCGCGGTCGAAGACGGCGATCGAGACCTCGGCCCCTTTCCGTGAGCCCTCCATCCCGAGGGCGCCCGGCTCCGCACGGCGCGCGGGAGGCGTCGCTTCCGCCGCGTTGCGAAGCAGGTTGGCGACGGCGCGTCGCAGGAGCACCGGCGAGCCGGCGACCTCCGGGAATTCTCCGGATAGCGCGACGGACGAGCCGGGGAACGCGGACCGGACTTCGTCGACCGCGGCCTCGGCGACCGCAGAGAGCGAGACGGGCTCGAGCGGGAATCCGTCGGGGCGCGCGAACAGGAGGAAGTCGCTCGTGACGCGGCTCATCTCCTGGGCCTCGCGGCGGATCGCTCTCAGGTGCTCGGGCGCGCGCTCGGGGCTGCGCAGAGCGAGGTCAGCGAAGCCGTCGATGGCCGCGGCGGCATTGCGGAACTCGTGCGCGGCTCCCGCCGAGACCTCGCCCAGGTCGGCGAGTCGGCGCGCTCTCGCGATGTTCCCCTCGAGGCGTCGGACTTCCGAGAGATCCGAGAAGAGGGCGAGGACGCCCAGAAAACGCCCGTCCGCTCCCGTCGCCGGAGTCACGGTGACTCCGAGCACCCGCTCGGGCTCTCCCCAGTGCGCCTCCCTGCGCCCGACCGCTTCGCGCCCCTCCAGGACGGCGGCGACGACGTCCCGGAACTCCGGGACCCTGTCGAGCGCCGCCTGGTACGGCTCGCCCCGCGCGTCACGCGTCAGCGACAGGATCTCGCGCCCCGCCTCGTTCAACTCGACGACCGTTCCGGAGCGGTCGACGGAAAGAAGCCCGGTCGGGAGGTTCCGCGCGAGCGTCCGCGCTGCGATCTCCATGTCGTCCGCGCGCTCCTTCTCGACGCGCGCGAGACGCTCGAGCTCGCGCTCTTTCTCGGAGAGCGCGGCGATGGTCGCCTCGAATCGCGCGATGAGGAACTCGCGCTCGTCCTGGGCGCCGGGCTCGCCGTCCGGAGCCGGGGGAGCCGTTCCCGCCGTCCGGAGGAGACGCTCGTAAGGCGCGAGAAGCGATCGCAGGTAGAGCCAGGCGAGCACCACCAGCAGCGCTCCCGCCAGCGGGACGAGAACGGAAAGGGATCTCGCGTAGGAGCGCAGCGCCGCGCCGGGGCCGGGGTCGAGAGCGGCGACCGCGTAGCCGGAGCTCGAGGCGGAGGAGGCCAGCAGGAGAGAAGGGGCATTGCGCCACTCGAGCAGGACGCGCCCGGCCGACGGGCGCGCCGTCGGCAGCGTGCCGGGCGCCTGGAGCTCGCGCGAGACCGCTCGCACGAGGCGTCCCGACGGGTCGTACGTCGCGACGAACAGGACGTCGGGAGCGAGCGCCGCGCGGTCGAGCAGGTCGGCCGGATCCGCGGCGGGAGCGGAAATCCTCCGCAGGATCTCGCTCGCGCGGCGTTCCGTCTGCTGGCTCCCCCACTCGGTCGCGTTGCGGAAGAAGAGAAGGGTCACGAAATTCAGAAAGAGGATCAGGAGCAGGGCGACGGACAGGAAGAGCCGCGAGTCGCGGCGGAACGTCCGTGGGATCGCCTCGCGCGGAGCGCCGTTCGTATTCGTCACTGCGGCCACATCGCGCGGTAGCGGTCCACGAGGGAGCCCCCGAAAAAGAAGGCGGCGATCGCTCCCACGGCGAGGAAGACGCCGAACGGGAGCTTCAGTTTCCGGTCTCCCGCTCCGGCGGCGATCAGCCCGACTCCGACGATGCTGCCCGTCACCGAGGCGAGAAGAATGGTGACGAGGACGCCCCAGGGGCCGAGAAAGGCGCCGATCATCCCGAGCATCTTCACGTCGCCGAGCCCCATCCCCTCGTGCCCGGCGATGCGCTCGTAGACGAACGCGACGAGCCACAGGCCGCCCGCGCCGACGGCGGCGCCGACGAACGCCGAAACGGGCGAGCGCGAACGGGAGAGGAAGGACAGCGCCAGGCCGGCCGCGATCCCCGTGAGAGTGATCTTGTCTGGGAGGATCTGGAACTCGGCGTCGATCGCCAGAAGCGCCAGGCAGGCGGATGCGAGGAAGGCGCCGGACGCGATCTCGCCCCAGTCGCGCCCCTTGAGAGCGACGAGCACCCAGAGCGCTCCGTTGGCGAGCTCCATCGCGGGATATCGGATCGCTATAGGGGCGCGGCACGTCGCGCATCGCCCGCGAAGTGCCAGCCAGGAAATCACCGGGACATTCTGAAGCGCCGTCACGGGCGCCCCGCACTTCGGGCAGTGCGACCCGGGCGACACGACCGACTCGCCCCGCGGGAGCCGGTGAACGAGCACGTTCAAAAACGAGCCCACGACGAGTCCCGCGAGGCCGGCGGCAACCAGCAGGAACGGGCCGAGATCGAGGAACGGAGTCACAGCACGGCTCCCGCGCGCCGCGGCTCTCCGCTGCGGGCGAGGAAGAGAAAGACGATGAGCCCGGCGATCGAAAGGGCCGCGCCGGCGATGACCGACGCAGGCTTGTAGACGAAGACGACGCGGTGCGAACCGGCCGGCAGGGCTACGGCGCGGAAGACGCCGTCGGCGAGGAGGATCTCGGCCGGGCTCCCGTCCGCCTGCGCCTTCCAGCCGGGATAGGCGACGTCGGTCAGCACGAGAATTCCCGCGGCGTCGGAGCTCACTTCCGCGACGACCCGCTCGGGGCGGTCTTCCGCGATCCGGGCGACGACAAACCCCTTGCCGCTCGAGCCCTCGATCGGCGCCGGGATCGGGGCGCGGTCGAGGACGACGCGGCGCGCGTCCGCGTTCGCAGCGGCCGCCAGCTGCCAGGCGCGTGCCGGGTCGGACTCGAGGGAGAAACCGCGCGCAAACGAGAGGCGGGGCCGGTAGGGATTCACCGGCGCGCGATAGAAATCTCCGACGCGCCTCGACCCCATGTTCTCGGGCAGGAAGGGTGTCCAGACGACGCGCACGCTCGCCTGGCCGGCGGGAGGCTGCGGGTCCCGGGAAGTGTCGACCGTATCCGCGATCCTCCGGGCCGCCTGTGTGGCCAGAGGCGACGCGGTGCGCAGAGTCCGGATCCCCTGCAGCAGGTTAGTGTACCCGAGCAGCGACTCCCGTTGTCGGCGGAGCGCGGCCGTGTCGAAGGTGCCGTCGCGGAGCACGTACGAGACGAGCGCGCCCATGGGCGGCGTCAGGACACGCCCGGGGACGGAGCGAAGGAAGGCCGCGGCTGCGGCGGGCCGCCGGACTTCCGCTTCCGCCGCGAAGCGGAACAGGCTCGTCCCGGCGGGAATGAGAGAAGCGGCGAGCAGGAGCGCGGCCACTGCCTCGAGGACGGCGGAGAGAGCCGGCCGATCGAGGGTGGCCGGCACGAGAGCGAGAGCGGCCAGAGCGAGGATCCCCGCGGCTTCGGCGATCCGGCAGAGGGCCGGCTGACGCGAAACCAACACCAGAAGGAGCCCTGCGGCCCCGAGCGCGGCGACGAAACCGCGCCGGCGCGCGGCCGGGGAGAAGCGCAGCGCATCGAGCCCGAGCCCGGCGAGCACCGAGAGCGAGAATGCCGTCAGCGCGAGAGCCTTCGCGGGATACCGGAAGCGGTCGAGCGGAGGAATCGCCCGCACCCAGGTTCCCGGCGGGGCCGACGCCGCCAGCAGAATTCCCGCCGCACCGATCGCGGCGAGGAGGAGCGCGAGCCCGCGGCGCTCCGGATCGCGAAACGCCGCGGCGGCGAAGAGCAGCGTCAACGTGCCGGCTGCGAGCGAAGTCAGGTAGGAGGTGCCGCCGTTTCCGGGAGACCTCCCGATCGCCGAGGAAAACCCGACGCGTCCGACCGATCCCGCCTCGCGTTCCGGCGCCGGAAGCGGGCCGCGCCGGTCGGAGACCGATGCGAGCTCCGCGAAAGGCACGAGCGCCGCGGCCGCGAGGACGACCCCGAGAGCCGCGGCCGCGGCGAGCCGCCGCAGACGCAGTGACAGACCTGCCGCAAACCCACCCTCCGGCTCCGGACGCGAACGCCAGACGAAGAGCGCGGCGACCGCAGCCGTCGCGATGGACATTTCGGGGCTGCCGGAGAGCGCCTGGAGCGCGAGCAGCCCGGCGAACGCGAGTCGGTCGGAGCGCGTGCGCAGCCCGCGCCGCGCAAAGAACGCGAGGGCGGGGAGCCAGGCGAACGCGCCGAAGTGGTTCCAGTAGCTCGAGAGCGAGGCCGAGAACCCGGATGCCGTGAATGCCGCCGAACCCGCGAGAGCGGCGCTCTCGGAGACGCCCTCCTGCCGGAGGAAAGCGCGCATCCCGAATGCGGCAGCCGCGAAATGCAGGAGCAGATAGAGACCCGCGGCGAGAGCCGGCGAAGGAAGCAGGAAGAAGAGCCCGGGCGGGTAGTAGACGCCGGACTGGAGATTGGCGAGCCACGGCTCGCCGCCTCCGGACAGGGGATTCCAGAGCGGGAGCTCTCCCCGGCGCAGCCGGTCCGCCGTATGGAGCTTCAGCGGGAAGAAAAAGTCGCCCTGGTCACGGAACGTGGGCGCCTGGCGCAGCGCCAGCGCGGGAAAGAGCCAGACGATTGGAGGAGCAAGAGCCGCCGCGGCGAGCAGACCGGCAGTCGCGCGGCGCGAGGACACGAGACATTGTACGGCGGTATCGGGCGATCTCGACGCGCGGTGCCCGCGCGTCGATCGGGTGATCGTCGGCAGATCGGGTGATCGGGTGATCGGGTGTCCGCTTTCGCGGAGTGTCACCGCGGGTCACACGAGGGCGCACGCCCCCTCACCCAACCTCTCCCCCGCGCGCGGGGGAGAGGAGAAAGCTCTTCAGCCTCACTCTCCCATTAGCTCGCCGCGTGAGTAGTCTCCCGACCGAAGGGAGGGAGGAGGCTCACGCGGCGGTAGCCGGAGCGGAGCGAGGGATTCGGCGCACGGTCGAGCGCGCATCCGCGCGAGCCGGGCGCCGGCGGCCGCAGGCTGCTTTCCCTCGCTCCGCGGAGGCGACGGTTACTGCTGCGCTCCCTCCGGCCACTGCACGAAGCTGCCGTTCGTGAACACGATGTCGTCGTTGAAGTCCGTCGTCGTTCCGCACACGACGCCGTCGTCCGTCCCGTTTCTTCCGTAGCTGCGGATGTTGTACATCGACTGGCCATTGTTCACGTTGTAGACGAGGAAACGGCTCCAGCCGTCGCGGGCCGGAGGAACGGCGATGTACGTGGGCGCGAGATTCGAGAACGACGCGGCGTCCAGAGGGGTTCCCGCAGCCGTGTAGAGGCCACTCGCGCAGGCAGCAGTGGGAAACATGCTGTTGTCCACGTGATAGGCCTCGATGGCTGTTGCGAGCGCGCGCATGTCGGTCATCGTGCGCTTCTGCTTACCGCGCTGAACCGCGTTCAGGAGATTCGGGATCGCGATCGCGGCCAGGATGCCGATGATCGCGATGACGATCAGAAGCTCGATCAGCGTGAAGCCTCTCTGTTTATTCATATATAAAAAAAGCGGTCCCGACGGAGGTCGGGACCGCTTCCCCTTACTCGATAGGTACGAGTTACTGCTGGGTGCCTTCCGGCCACTGGATGAACGAGCCGTCGACATAGACGATGTCGTCGTTGAAGTCCGTCGTGGTTCCGCAGGCGACCGTGTCGGCCGCGGCGTTGCGACCGAAGGAGGTGACGCGGTAGTGGTTGAACGCCGCGTCATGCGCGTACGTCATGAAGTTGCCCCAGCCGTCCGTCTTCGGGGGCTGAGCGATGTACGTCGGGGTCAGGTTCGAGAACGACGCCTGGTCGAGAGGAGCCGAGACGCCGCCGCTCGAGAAGATGCCCGCCGCGCAAGCCGCCGCCGGATACTTGTTGTTGTCGACCGCGTACGCCTCGACCGCCGTCGCGAGCGCCCGCATGTCCGACATCGTCCGCTTCTGCTT
>DASQJK010000231.1:0-12907 GCA_035631095.1 Thermoanaerobaculia bacterium | reverse complement strand
CGTACCCGAGAAGGCAGATCTGGAAAATCTCGCGGGTCGCGATGTCACGCGGGACGAGGTTGCCGTAGGCCGGGTACTTCTCTTCGAGGAAATACCAGCGCTCGTTCTCCGGGATCGACTTCGGGTCGCGCGTGTCGCCCTGCGTGCGGGGGACCCACATGCGGCCGCCCTCTCCGCGGGCGGACTCCGACATGAGGCGCAGCTTGTCGGTCCCCGGAATCGAAGTGGGATGGACCTGGATGAACTCCCCGTTGGCGTACAGCGCGCCGTCCTGGTATGCGGCCGACGCGGCGGTCCCCGTGTTGATGATCGAGTTCGTCGAACGGCCGAACACGATGCCGGGCCCCCCCGTCGCGAGCATCACCGACATCGCGGGAAACGCCTCGATCTTCATCGAGTACCAGTCGAGCGCGACGATCCCGCGGCAGTTTCCGTCCGCGTCGCGGACGAGCCCGAGGAACTCCCAGGACTCGTATTTGCGGACGAGCCCGGCGACCTCGTAGCGGCGCACCTGCTCGTCGAGCGCGTAGAGGAGCTGCTGGCCGGTCGTCGCCCCGGCGAACGCGGTCCGGTGGAACTTCGTGCCGCCGAAGCGTCTGAAGTCGAGCAGACCCTCCGGCGTCCGGTTGAACATGACGCCCATCCGGTCGAGGAGGTTGATGATCCCCGGAGCCGCGTAGCACATCGCCTTGACCGGCGGCTGATCGGCGAGGAAGTCGCCGCCGTACACGGTGTCGTCGAAGTGGATCTCGGGGGAATCCCCTTCTCCCTTCGTGTTCACGGCGCCGTTGATCCCGCCCTGCGCGCACACGGAGTGGCTCCGCTTGACCGGCACGATCGAGAAGAGGTCGACGGGGACGCCCATTTCCGCGGCGCGGACCGTCGTCATGAGACCCGCCAGACCGCCGCCGACCACGATGATTCTGTCGTTCGCCATCGTGGTCCCTACAGGCGGAAGGCGGAGATCGAGCGAACTCCGAGGACGGAGAGCGCCACGAAAACCACGAACGAAATGTACATCATGCGGCGCTGCGCCTGCGGTCCGAGCGTCAGCCCCCAGACGATCGAGAAAGACCAGATGCCGTTGGCGAGGTGGAACGTGGCGGACAGGATCCCGGCGATGTAGAACGCGTAGATCCAGGGATTCGCCACGGCGGCCTGCACCTGGTTGAACAGGTTCAGGCTTTCGTGGTCATGAAGCTGGACGAGGCGCGTGGTCCAGTAGTGGAACAGGATGAACGCGAAGACGATCACGCCCGTCACGCGCTGCACCGTGTACATGAAGTTGCGGAAGTACTTGTTCGAGATCGGATTCGGAGCCGCCGTTCCCGTGATGAAGAGCCCGTAGATGCCGTGGTAAAGCAGCGGCACGGCGATGATCAGGATCTCCGCCGCGACCGCGAACGGAAGCGTCTGGAGCTTCCGCGTCATTTCGTTGTAGGCCTCTGCCCCCCGCGTCGCCTGGTAATTCTCGAACAGATGGAACGCGAGGAACCCGCCGATCGGGACGATGCCCGACAGCGAGTGCAGCCGCCGGAGCCAGAACTGGCGGTCGCCCGTCATACCTTGAGGATCCGGAAGAGCTCGCGAACCGCTTCCGCGGACTTCGCGAGCGCCGCCTTCTCCTCATCGAGCAGACGGATCTCCACGATCTCCTCGACGCCTCGCCGCCCGAGCTTCACCGGCACGCCGAGATAGACGTCCTGCATGCCGTACTCGCCCTGCAGGTAAGCAGCGCAGGGCAGGATCTTTTTCTTGTCCTTCAATACCGCGTCCACCATCTCGACGACCGCCGAGGAGGGCGCGTAGTACGCGGAGCCCGTCTTGTAGTAGTTGACGATCTCGGCTCCCCCGTCGCGCGTGCGCTGGACGATCGCGTCGACTTTTTCCTTAGGCATCAGCTCGGTGATCGGGATCCCGGCGACCGTGGAATAGCGCGGCAGCGGCACCATCGTGTCGCCGTGTCCTCCGAGGACGAACGCATGGGTGTTCTCGACGGAGACCGCGAGCGCTTCGGCGATGAACCAGCGCATGCGGGCGGAGTCGAGGATGCCTGCCATGCCGAACACCCGTTCGCGGGGGAACTTCGAGACACGGCGCGCCACTTCGCACATCGCGTCGAGCGGGTTCGAGACGACGATCAGGATCGTGTTCGGGGAGCGTTTCGCGATCTCGCGGACGACCCCGCCGACGATCTCGCTGTTCTTGTTGACGAGGTCGTCGCGAGTCATGCCGGGCTTGCGCGCCAGTCCTGCGGTGACCACCACCACGTCGGACCCTTCGGTTTCGTCGTACCCGTTCGACCCGCGGATGCGCGCGTCGAATCTTTCGACCGGCGCCGACTCCATCATGTCGAGCGCTTTGCCCTGGGGGATCCCCTCGATGATGTCCACGACGACGACGTCGGCGAGTTCCCGCTCGACGATGCGCTGAGCCGCCATCGCGCCGACGTTTCCGGCGCCGACAACCGTGACTTTCTTCTGCATGCGGCGCGAGTTTATCCGACCGTCCTCAGGATGGCGGTGATGCAAATACAATATGGACGAGTGACCGACCGGCCGAGCTACAAGACACATCCCCTCTGGAACCAGGCGATGGCGCTCACGCGCGAGTCCTATGCGCTCGCCGGACTGGTCGAACAGCGCGAGCCGGATCTCGCCCGGCGGCTGAAAAAAGCGGCCGTGTCGGTTCCCGCCCGGGTCGCGAGCGCTCTCGGCGGCGCCTGCGACGAGAGGATGGAGCACATGCACTCCGCCCGCGGCGCCCTGGCTGAGCTCGCCCGCGAAGCACGCCGCGCGGGTGTTCCGGGGGACGAGGAGCTCGCGCGCAGAGCCGACGAGCTCGACCGCAGGGTCCTCTTCGAGTTCGGAACCGGAGAGGCGTACTCGTAGACGGCATGACGCAGCCAACCGGCAATCAAGAGCCCTCGATCCGCGTCATCATGATGCCGAAGGACACGAACGCGCACGGCACGATCTTCGGCGGGGTGATCCTCTCCTACATCGACCAGGCGGCGGCGGTGGAAGCGAGACGGCACGGAGCGGCTCTGATCGTCACGGTAGCGATGCGCGAGGTCGTCTTCCACGAGCCGGTGAACGTGGGCGACCTCGTCTCGTTCTACACGCGGCTGGTGCGGATCGGCCGAACGTCGATCACGGTCGCCGTGGAGGTCTTCTCACAGCGCGAAGACGGAGTGGAAAACCGCGTCAAGGTCACCGAAGCGGAGGTGACCTTCGTCAACATCGATCGGAACCGCAAGCCCGTCGCGATCCCCGGCAGGTGACCCGCAAATAACAAGGACCCCGCGAACGGGGCCCCTGTTTCCGACATAGCCGGACCAGAGTCCGGCAATGGTCACGACGCCTGGATCGATTCTACCACTCGTTCTCGTCCTTGGAAGGAGGAGCCTCGCTTCCTTCTCCCTCGTCGTCGAGCTCAGCCGCCGCGCCGCGCCCGGTCTGTTCGGCGTCGTGCGTCTGGGAAAATTCCTTGATGCCCTGCCGGTACTCCGCGTCGGCCTTCCAATTGCCCTCGCCGTACATCTCGCCCGTTCCGCCGGCTCTGCGGGACGAGCCCTTCCTCGAGCTCGAGCCGGACCCGGAGGGACGTGCGCTCGACGAGCTCGACGACCTCGATGCGGTGCGCGAGCTCGAGGACTTGCCGCGGGAGGCCGCTGTCTTCCCCCGCGAGCTCGAGCCGCTCGATTTCCTGCTCGCAGTCGACGACTTGCGGGAGGACGACCGCGATGACTTCGACGACGAGGACTTCTTCTTCGATGCGCTCTTCTTCGCCGCGCCCCGCGACGCAGAGGACCTTCCGCCCGTCTTCTTCGCTCGACCGGAGCTCTTCGACCTGCCCGCGGCTTTTCCCGCCGCCTTCTTCTTCTTCGCCACTGGATGCTCCTCCTCTTTCCGAACGTCGCCGGAGCCCGGATCATACAATTCCAATCCTGTCGAATCGAGATGAAGACCGCGTCGTGATCACGCCTCTGCCGGCGGGGCTGCGCGTCGAGATAAAGCCGCTCGTACGCAGCCGCCGCCAGCGGCGCAGGCTCGTTTTCCTGGCCTCCGGGCTCGTCCTGGCGACTCTTCTGGCGGCGGCGAGGCTCGCCTCGATCTGGGACGCGGGGCTCCGGAGGGGGAACTACTCGGAGCTGTCCGTTCCCGTCCTGATCGCGCTCTCGGCGGCCGTCGGCATATCGACGCCCCTCGTCCTCCTCGGCCTCGCGGCGCTCGCTTTCGCCGAGGAGACGGTCGAGGTGGGGCCGGGCGAGATCGTCATCCGCACGGCGGCGTTCGAAGCCTTGAAGGTCCGGCGGATCGAACGGGAGGCGCTCGAGTGCTGGCGCGAGACGCTGCTGCCCCTGCCTCCGTGGTGGACGTGGGCGGTTGCCCGGCTCGCCGTCCGCGCGTCAGGGCGCCTCCATCCAATCGCCGCGATGGCCGGGCCTCGTGAGAAGAGGAGGATCGGAGCGGCTCTCGCGCGCGCCACCGGAAAGCCATTCGTGAACGACTTCGGGAGGGAATTGCCGGAGGCTCCGCGCCTGTTAAACTCCTTCAGTGACTGACATTTCCGCTCCCGACAAGCACCTCACCACCCTGCGGCTCGCCGACTTCGATCTCCCGGACGAGGTCCGCTGGGGCGTCGGCGAAGCGGGCTTCGTCTTCGCCACCCCGATCCAGGCCCGGACCCTGCCATCGACCCTGGCCGGCCGCGACATCGCGGGGCAGGCGCAGACCGGCACGGGCAAGACCGCCGCCTTCCTGATGACGATCTTTTCGCGTCTTCTCAGGACTCCCCGCCCGGGCCCCGCACGCGGACCCCGGGCGCTCATCGTCGCCCCCACGCGCGAGCTCGTCGTGCAGATCCGGCAGGACGCCGAGCTCCTGGGGCGCCACACGGGCCTGTCTACGCTGGCCGTTTACGGGGGCATCGACTACCGGCTGCAGCGCGACGCCGTCAAAACCGTGCCTGACATCCTCGTGGGCACTCCCGGCCGCCTCATCGACTACGAGCAGCAGGGTGCCACGACCTTCCGCGACGTCGAAATCCTGGTCGTCGACGAGGCCGACCGGATGTTCGACATGGGCTTCATCCGCGACCTCCGCAAGATCCTCCGCCGCTGCCCGCCTTACGACAAGCGCCAGACTCTCCTCTTCTCCGCCACTCTTTCAGTGCGCGTCATGGAGCTCGCGTATGAGCACATGAACAACGCGGAGAAGGTGGAGATCGAGCCGGAGCGGATCGGCGCGCACGGCATCGAGGAAGTGCTGTACCACGTCTCCTCCAGCGAAAAGTTCCGCCTGCTCCTGGGAGTCCTCGAGCGGGAGGGTGGATCCCGCGTGCTCATCTTCGTCAACCGGCGGACTACCGCTTTCGACCTCGTGAAGGGGCTCACCGCCAACGGCTATCCGACGCGTGCTCTCGCCGGAAACGTGCCGCAGGACCGGCGCCTCAAGATCCTGACCGACTTCAAGGAAGGCAGGCTCGCCGTCCTCGTCGCGACGGACGTCGCCTCACGGGGCCTCCACATCGAGGGCGTTTCCCACGTCATCAATTACGACCTGCCTCAGGACGCCGAGGACTACGTGCACAGGATCGGCCGCACGGGACGCGCGGGGGCCGCCGGCACCGCGGTCTCGTTCGCGTGCGACGACTACGTGTTCTCGCTCGACGCGATCCAGAAGCTGATCGACCGGCCCATCCGGGTCGAATGGCCGGGAGAAGACCTCTTCCGCTCGGGCAAGCTCTCGAACGCGCCGCGCCCCCACGTCTCCCACGCGGGCCACCGGGGCCCGCGCCGCGAAGCGCCGGGCCGGGTCAGGATCCCCCTCGCGCCGCCGGGCGCCGAAGACCCGGACTCTTTCGGGCGGACGAAGAGGAAGAGCCGCAGGAGATGAGGTCCCGGCTCAGATCGCCGGGCCGAAGCCGGACTCAAGCCCTCCGTTCCAAGCGAAGCGCTCTCTAGGCCGCCTGTTCGCGCAGCGAACGCCGCGGCCTACGCCGCGACCAGCGAACCCGTCGAGACCCAGTGCACCAGGAGGCGGCGGATCCTGTAGGAGTCTGCTTTCACTGCCGCTTCGCAGTCCTTCGGCGTCGCACCGGCGGCCGCGCGATTCCAGAGGTCCCGGAGGAGGATCCCGTCTTTTTCTTCGCGAGGAGCCGTCGGTTTGACGTCCGTCGACTTCAGCGCGACCTCGTCGGGAAGGATGGCTGCCGCCTGCTGCAGCTCGTCGTAGCGGCGCATCCCCTCCAGAGAAAGCGGCAGGATCTCGCGCAGCTTCGCCGAGCCGCTGTCGTCCGCGGCCGGGTCGGGCAGGCGGGAGAAGAGAAAGGTTCCGGGAACCGGGCGCTCGAACAGCTGAAAGAACGCTTCCTCGCCCGAGAGCTGCCCCGTCTGGCACGCCTTGAGCTTGCCGGTCCGGAGGCCGATCGTTCCGAAGATTTCCCCCTTCCTGTCCCGGAGGAGCACGGATCCCGTGACGCGGGATTCCGCGAGGCTCTGGAGGAGGGCCGGAAGGCCGAAGATGTCGAGGTCGCCCGAGAGGGTCGCCGACGGGGAGCTCGATGCGGAGGGCTCCGCCGGAGCGGGCGGTGCGGCGAGGCTCGCGAGCGCCTTGGTTGCTGCCTTCCCGACCTCGTGGTTGGGGAACCGCTTCGCGAGCTCTTCGAGCGCCGACCGCACGGCGGGAGCGGGCGTGCAGGAAATCGCCTCGATGCAGGAAAAGAGACCCTGATCGTTGGGATTCAGCACGAGCCCGAAAAGCTTGAACGGCGCGCTCGACTTCATCGCCGCGAGCAGACGGTCGAGCGACTCGCCGTCGCCGGAGAGGTCCTGCCCCGCGAGCTCGGCCAGGCGCGCCATCGTGTCGCCGAGCTCCGGCTTTCTCTTCAAGCCGTGCTCGATGACGGCCTTCCTCGCGCCCGGCGTTCCGAATCGCGCCAGGGCGGCGACGACCCTGTCGAGCAGCAGCCGTCCCTCGCGCGGGTCGTAAGGAGTCTCGTCGGGCTTTCCGAGCAGGACCGTCTCGAGATCCTGCAGGAGCGCGATGAGCGTGTGCTCCGCTTTCTCGTGCTTGAGCTGCCCGAGGTTGGCGATCGCCTCCTTGACGAGCGGCGCCGGAAACCGCAGCTCCGTATGGCGAACGGCAAGATCGACGTCCTCGTCGATGGGGGTCCCCGGCGGCCGCGGGATGCGGCGGAGGAGGTAGAGCAGGTTGCGCCGGAAGTACCAGTCCTCGTCAGCGGTGCCGCGGCCGAACATGGGACGCAGCTCGGCAAGCGCGGCCTCGCGCGCGGTCGCTCCATGCACTTCGAGAAGGAGAAGGAGCAGGCGGCGGCGCTCGCGCTTCACTTCGCGGCGGAGGTCTCCGAGGAGCCCCTCCGGCGTGAGCGCGAGGAAAAAATTCAGGACCTTGCGCAGCTGCGGGTGAAGGTCCGGCGCCTCCGCGTACTTGCGAAGACGGTCCGGGTCGAGGGCGTCGTCATCCTTCTTGCGGATCATCTGCGCCGCGACGGGATCGATTTTCCGGTCCGCGATGATCTGGTTCGCGAGGTCGATCATCGTTCCCGCCTGCGCGAGCGATCCCTCGTTGAAGCGGTCGATGGCGGACCGCACGAGCTCCTGGAACCGGCGGCCGCCCTCGGCGGGGTCTTCGGTCTCCGTCACGATCCGCCGCATGGCCTCGACCGCGGGGCTCGCCGGGAGCGCCGCGCGCGACGCTTCGTCGGAGATGCCCGGGACGACCCATCCGGGAAGGCTGCTTCCGAGCGACTTGAACACGTCGCCGGTGTTCACGTTCAAGCCCATCTCGCGGAGCCTCTCAAGATACTGCTCGAACTCCTTGCCCGTCTGAGAGGTCCTCGCGGCCGCCGCGAGTGTCGCGGATGCGAGGGGCGCCGCCCTCCCGCCTCCGGAGCCTCCGGCGCCCCCCGCGGAGACCTCGCGCTCGAGCCGGTCGAGAAGGACGGAGAGCCGCCGCAGGCCGACGAGCTCCTCGCTGCTCTCGCCGGGCCGGGCGGCCGCGGCCGACCGGGTCCGGCCCGTCCCGCCGGGGCCCTGCCGGAAGATGGCGTCGTGAGAAGCCGGCCCGGAAGTCGGCCCGGACTCCTTCAGCCGCGTCAGGTTCTCGCGGAGAAACTCGCGGTCGGACTCCGGACAATAGGCGACGATTTTTTCCTTCAGCTCCTGGAGATAGAGCTCGAACGGCGCCTGCGGAACGAGCTTGAACTCGCCCATCAGGTGGATCTTCTTGACGGCGTGAAAGAGGTAGTCCGAGACCGGTATCTCCGTCGAGCCGCGATACTGCGACGCGGTCCAGGAATGGATGTTCTGCGCCATCAGCTCCGGCGAGTAACGAAGGAGGAGCTGGATCGAGTCCGCGACGACCAGGGGCGGCAGGAAATCGGAGAGGTACTGCTGCAGCTCCTCGAGCGCCTCTCGAACCTCCGCAGTCGATTGTTCACCGGACATGATTCGGCTCCATAAGGCTAACTCACGGAGCCCAAAAGGGCTAGTCCCACGCGAACGGGACCGCCGTCTGCCGCCTCATTGCCGTCCCGCCCGGCCCCCCAGGGGGACTCAAAAACTCTTGAGAAAGTCCGTGTTCGTCCGGAATTTCGACAGTCGGCCGAGAACGAGCTCCATCGCCTGGATCTTGTCGACGGCGGCGAGCGCTCGGCGCAATTTGACGATCTTGGGGAGCTCCTCGGGGTCGTAGAGCTTCTCTTCTTTGCGGGTTCCCGACTGGGGGATGTTGATGCACGGAAAGATGCGGCGGTTGAAGAGGTCCCGGTCGAGCACGATCTCCGTGTTGCCCGTGCCCTTGAACTCCTGGAAGATGATCTCGTCCATCCGGGAGCCGGTGTCGACGAGCGCGGTGGCGATGATCGTGAGCGACCCGCCCCCTTCCGCGTTGCGAGCCGCGCCGAAGAAGCGCCTCGGTTTCTCCATGGTCCGGGCGTCGATGCCGCCGGACATGATCTTCCCGCCGCCCTTCTGCATGTGGTTGTACGCCCGCGCCATGCGCGTGATCGAGTCGAGAAAGATGATGACGTGCTTGCCGCACTCGACGAGACGCCGCGCCCTCTCGGCGACGATCTCCGCGACGGCGATGTGGTTCTCGGCCGAAAGATCGGCAGAGGACGCGATCACCTCTCCCCGCACGCTCCGCCGGAAGTCGGTGATTTCCTCGGGGCGCTCGTCTATCAGGAGCACGATGACGTAAACGTCCGGGTCGTTGACAGAGACCGCGTGGGCCATCCTCTTCAGGAGCGTCGTTTTCCCGGCCTTCGGCGGCGCGACGATCAGGCAGCGCTGCCCGCGGCCGATCGGCGTCAGGAGGTCGGTCACGCGGCCGCACATCTCTTCCGGATCGGTCTCGAGGCGGAGGTGGTCGTGCGGGTCGATCGAGACGAGCTCCTGGAACGCCGGACGCTGGCGGAACGCGCCGGGCTCCAGTCCTTCGACGGTGTCGACCCGGCGCACGACGGGGCGGTTCCCGTCCGCCGCGAAACCGGTGATGAGAGCGCCCGCCTCGAGTCCCTCGCGGTTGACGAGCTCGCGCGGGACAATCGGGTCTTTTGGAGTCGGCAGGTAGTTGTTCTTGGCGGAAACGAGAATCCCCGACGCGGTTTCCTTGGGCGGCAGGAACAGGACGCCTTCGACGGGACGGTCGGGGCCGGGCGCCGCGACTTCGTCCATACGGTCGTAGGGCGCCGCGCCTCCCTGACCGCCGCCGCCGTTCGGCCCGGGAGGCCTTCCGCCTCCTCCCCCGCCGCCGCGGCGCCGGCGTCTGCGGCGCCGCCTGTGCGGGCGAGGCGCCCCTTCACCCGAGCCGGGGCTCTCGGTCTGTATGGAAACGGACGGAGGAAACTGGGGAACCAAGGGGTCTTCGGACATGAACTCCCAAACTTCCCGCCGCGCTGACTCGAGGGGTCCGGGCGGGACCGCGAAAGCAAGAGTCTAACAGATGTAGCCGGTCAGGCAAACAAGGCCATCACCCGGGCCGGCTCGGCCGGCGGCACCCCCGACATCCCGAAGACGTCTCGGGCGTGCTCCGGTGTCGAGACGCCGACGAGGCTCGTGCACATGCCAGCGGCGGACCGGGCGAACTGGATCGCGCGCCGAGCCGGAGTCGCCGCCTCCGGAAAGGCCTCGTTGATCTCCTCGGGCAGCTCGACCGCGAGCCGGCCCTGCAGGAGGGTCGCCGACCCGAACACCGACAGGCCGAGCGCCTGCGCGGCGCGGAGCAAGGGGACCTTTCCGCGGCCCGTTTCCTGGGAGGAGTAGGCGAGGCCCTGGGCCATTGCCAGGTTGAAGGGCGCCTGGACGGCGCAGAAGTGGTGCTTCTCCCCCGCCACTTCGCGCGCCACCTCGAGAGTCCCGGCCATGGAGAGGTGCTCCGGGTGCTCGGACGGGACGCGCAGCCCGTCCCAGGTCGCAAGCCCCCACTCGCCGATCTCCCCTGCGTCGACCGCTGCCTCGAGGACCTCCGCCGCGGCGAGAAGCCGCTTGCGGAACAGCGCCTTGTCGACGGCGGCGTGCTGCGACTCGATGTTGTGGAGGTAATAGAGGTCGATCGTCTCGAGTCCCAGGTTCCTGCGGCTTCGGGAGATCTGGTCCCGGAGATAGGAGGGCGCCATGCAGTGGCCGCCGGAAGCGATCTCCGCTTTCGGAGCGATTTCGGACTCGACGAAGGTCTCCAGGATGTACCTGCGCGCCGGCCGGGGGTCGTCGGCGTCATGGGGCAGGTATCCGCCCTTCGTCGACACGAACACCTCATCCCGCGCGGCCGCCCCCGACTGAAACGCTTTCGCCAGGGCCCGACCGATGACCCGCTCGCTCTTCTGCCCCCGGTAGTTGATCGCGGTGTCGAAGACGTTGATGCCGCACTCGAGCGCGATGGCGATCGACTCGGCGTACCCCGCGTCCGTGGCCTCGTCTTCCTTTCCCAGGTAGGTCCCGAGACCGATCGATGAAAGAAAGACCTTGGCCGTCACTTCCCGGAAGTGCCCCTTGGCCGCCTTCGCGCGAGCGGCAAAACGCTTGGTGCCCTCGATGGTGGCCCTGCCCGGTGTCACCTATCGAGCCTATCAAGCGCCAAGGAGGCGGTCTGTCCCGGATCGAACGGGAGTACCGGACGAGCAACTGAGGACCGGGGACCGACGACTACCCGGCGACGCACCCCAGATTGGGGTACCCGGCGCCGAGCACGGCGGCCACATCCGGTACCTTCAGCCAGCTCGTCAGGATCGTCCCGTAATAGGCGCGGAAGTCCGTCTGCCACGGCAGATTGCCGTTGTTGTCGAGGTGCGCCAGGTCCGGCGGAGGACCGTAGACACCCTTGACCGCCGAAGGTCCCACGACGAAGTGCACACCGGCCGTCCCATGGTCCGTTCCCAGAGATCCGTTCTCCGCGGCGCGCCGTCCGAACTCCGACCAGGTCATGACGAGAACGTTCTGGGATTTGCCCTGGCCGTCGAGGTCGTCGGAGAACGCCTTGATCGAATCGGAGATCGTCTTGAGGAGGTTGTCGTGCGTCGTCTTCTGGGCCGCATGGTTGTCAAAACCGCCGAAAGTCACGTAGAGGATCTGCGTCCCCACGTTGCCGACGATGAGCTCGGCGCAAAGCTTCAACGCGTTCGCGAGGCTGTTGTTCGGGTATGTGGCGCGCGGAACGTATCCCGTGGTGATGGTCTTCAGCGTGGCGGACGAGCTCGCCGCGTCGCGTGAGATGTCCTCGATCCGCTCGCTGCGATTGGCCACCTCGTGTGGAAGGCTGCTCTGCGCCACGAAGGCGTTCAGCTGGTTGGGGGCGTCGGACGCGTTCGCGCCGTCGGTCGCATATGAGTAGGAGGCGACGCTCGTGAAAGACGGAAAGACCACCTTGTCGGCGAGCAGGGTCCGCGGAAGCGACTGCGAGATGGCGCAGCCCACGAGCGGGTTCTCGTTGTCCGCGAGCGCGCGATCCGCGTACCGGCCGAGCCACCCGTTGCGCTGGAGAAGGCTCGGGTCGGCGGTGTGCCAGATGTCCCGGGAAGTGAAGTGCGAGAGATTCGGACTGGGATATGAGACGCCTTCGATGACCGCAACGCGGCCGGCGTCCCACAGGGACTTCATGCCTGTCATCGCCGGGTTCAGTCCGAGGCGGCCGTCGAGGTCGAGCACGTCCGCCGCCGGAACGCCGATCGTCTTCCGATACGTTCCGCTGTAGAGCGCGTCGGTGTAGGGGACGACCGTGTTGAGACCGTCGTTTCCGCCGGCGAGCTCGATGACGACGAGAACGCGGCTCGCGTCGGATGCGGCCACGCTCTCCTCGAGATACCGCGTGCCAAGAATCGGGAAACGCGGGACCATCGCGGAGACGGTCGCGAAGCCCGCCCCACGGAAGAGGAATTCGCGGCGGTTCAGCGGCATCCGTGTCTCCTCAGCACAGGTGATACTCCGCACTCGTGATCATGAGGTGAGCGAGGCCGCGCACCTTCTGGTCGACCTGCGCCGCGGTGTTCGTCCAGTAACCCCGGCTCCCGTCGGGTTTCGAGTCGACGTATTTCTCCCAGACCGCGAGGGTCTCGGGAGGGGCGTCGGCGAGACCGAGGCGGTCGGCGAGGGCGTTGACGACGTCGCGCGGCGTCGCCAGGCTTTTGCCCGCGGTCAGAGCCGCGACGTCGATGCGGGTGCCCGTCGTTCCGCGGTTGGTGGTGAGCGAGTTCGTATAGGACGCGCGGGCGAACACCGTTCCCGTGTTGATCCAGTCGAGGTCGCCCTCCCAGCCTTTCGCGTCCACCGGGTTGAAGAGGTTGTGGCCCATCGGCACGAGGTTGTTGACGGGTGTGCTCATGTCCGTCTTCGCTTCGAGCTGCCGGATGGTCGCCACCACGTACTCGACCGGGCTGCGGACCAGCG
>DASQJK010000230.1:0-12771 GCA_035631095.1 Thermoanaerobaculia bacterium | reverse complement strand
TCGATATCGAGTACTCGCCGCGCGTCCATTCCTCGAAGGCGGCGGCGCTCACGCGTTCTCCGCGGCGCGGATCCCCGGAACGTCCACGATGCGGATCGCGCGGGCGGGATTCTCGACGGCGTGGACGAGGGCGGCCACCATCTGCGCGAGCGTGACGAGCCCCAGCCGGCGCGCGCCCTCCCGCGTGGGGGGCAACTTTTCGAGAAGCCAGTACGCGGGCAGGAGCGCATAGGGCCAGCGGTGGCCGGGGCCGAGGACGTACCACGGGCGGAGGAACGTTGCGTCGACGCCGAGGCTCGTGAGGAAAGCCTCTCCCTCCGCGCGCGCGGCCACGTAGGCCTTCATCGCCGGCGCGGGCTGCGCAACGCTGACGTATACGAAGTGGGAGACCCGCGCCGCGGCCGCCGCTTCTCCGCCGGCGCGCGCCGAGGCGAGGTCGATCGATCGGAACAGCGGCGCCTTCGCGGGAGACGGGTGCGAGACGCCGACGAGCTGCACGAAGGTGTCGCACGGAGGGACGCGGGCGGAGAACGTCTCCGACCGCAGCGCGTCTCCCGGGACGGCTTCGGCACCCGCGGGGACCTTCGACTCCGATCCCGGGCGGACGAGTGCGCGAACCCTGTGCCCGCGCTCGAGAAGCCGCGGGATGAGGCGAGAACCGACGTAGCCGGTGCCTCCGGAGACGAAAACGTGCCGAGAAACGCTCATCGGGGCCCGACCTTTGCAGTGTGGCCCTCCAGGGGATCCGTGCATCCACCCCGCACCGGAGGAGCCATGTCTCTTGCCGCTGTCCCGGGACACTGGAAACGCTACAAGGATATCGCCTGGCTTCTCGTCAAGTACGGGCGGTCGGACCTCGTCAAGGGCATGCGTCTCGAAGGATTCGAAGCGCCGACTCCGGAGGAAATGAAGGCGGCCGGCGCGGAGGACCTCGCGAAGGACCTCGAACGCCTCGGCCCGACGTTCATCAAGCTCGGTCAGCTGCTCTCCTCGCGGGGCGATCTCCTGCCGCCTGCGTATCTCGCGGCTCTCGCCCGTCTCCAGGACGATGTCGAGCCCTTTTCCTTCGCGGAGGTCGAGAAGATCGTCACGAGCGAGCTCGGCGCCCGCATATCGAAGGCGTTCTCCGAGTTCGAATCGACCCCCATGGCGGCGGCCTCTCTCGGGCAGGTGCACCGCGCGAGGCTGCGCGACGGCCGGCGGGTCGCGGTGAAGGTCCAGAGGCCGAACATCCGCGACGAAATCCTCGACGACCTGCAGGCCTTCTCGGAGATCGCGGCGTTCCTCGACCGACACTCGGAGTTCGGTGAGCGCTACGAGCTCGAAAAAACCGTCGACGAGTTCCGCAAGACCATCCTGGGAGAGCTCGACTACCGGCAGGAGGCGGGTAACCTCGAGACGATCGGGCGCTCGATGCGCGAGTTCCCGCGCATTTACGTTCCCGCGCCGATCCAGGATTACACCACCTCCCGCGTGCTCACGATGGAGTACGTCGAAGGAGACAAGATCACCGCGCTCGCCCCGCTTCGCCGCATGGACATCGACGCGCGCGGCCTCGCCGACGAGCTCTTCCGCGCATACCTGACGCAGATACTCGTGGACGGCTTCTTTCACGCCGACCCGCATCCGGGCAACGTCTTCGTGACGGCGGACGGCCGGATCGCGCTTCTCGACCTCGGAATGGTGGCGCGGGTCTCGCCGTCGCTGCAGGAGAACCTCCTCAAGATCCTCCTGCACGTGAGTGAAGGGGAGGGCGAGCACGCTGCCGAGCGCATCGCGGAGATCGGGCGCAAGGTGGAGGGCTTCGACCGCATGGAGCTCGAGCGGCGGGTCAGCGACCTCGTCGGCCAGTACCGGCACGCCACGCTCGCGCAGATGCAGATCGGACGAGTGCTCCTCGACATCACGCGCGCGTCGGGAGACGCGGGGCTGCGGCTTCCGTCGGAGCTGACGCTCCTCGCGAAGACGCTGCTGCAGCTCGATGAAGTGGGCCGGACCCTCGACCCCGACTTCGACCCGAACGCGGCCATCCGGGACAACACGGCGGACCTGCTTCGCAAGCGGATGCTGCGCAGCGCCTCGCCGGGCCATCTGGCGACGGGCCTTCTCGAAGCCAAGGAGTTCGTCGAAAAACTGCCGGGCCGCGTGAACCGCGTCCTCGACGGGCTCGCGAACAACCAGCTCGGGTTCAAGGTGGACGCGATCGACGAAGCGGTGCTGATCGAGGGCCTTCAGAAGATCGCCAATCGCATCGCGATGGGGCTCGTGCTCGCCGCGCTCATCGTCGGCGCCGCCCTTCTCATGCAGGTGCCGACGACCTTCCGGATCTTCGGCTACCCCGGTCTCGCCATGCTGTTCTTCCTCGCCGCCGCGGCCGGAGGCTTCGCGTTGATCGCGTCGATCGTCACGACCGACCGGGCGGCGAAAAAGAAGGGGAAGACGCCAGTGAGCTGATAGCTGATAGCTTCCCGCAATGCGCTTCCTCATCCGGCTCCTCATCAACGCTGCGGCGCTCTGGATCGCGACCCGCCTCGTGCCCGGGATCACCGCATCCCCCGATCCCGTGACGTTCCTCACCGTCGCTCTCGTGTTCGGGCTGCTGAACGCGCTCGTCGGGCCGCTCCTGCGCGTCTTGACCTGTCCCCTCATGATCCTGACCCTCGGGCTCTTTACCTTCGTGATCAACGCCCTGATCCTGCTGCTCACCTCCTCGCTGGCGGGACGGTTCGGCCTCGGATTTCACGTAGCGGGTTTCTGGTCCGCGTTCTGGGGGGCGCTGGTCGTCTCGATCGTGAGCGTCCTGCTCTCGATCTTCGTCCGAGAGCCCGACCCGCACCGCGACTGACCTTCGTGCTCCCCAGGCTCTTGTCCCTCGCGGGCGCGACCCTCGTGCTCGTGGCGTACGCGGGCAGCCAGATGGGACGGATGGACCCGAAGGGCTGGGCCTACCTCCTGCTGAATCTCGCGGGCGGCGGCATCCTGACTTTCTTCGCCGTGCGGGCGAAGGACCCCGGTCTCATGCTGATGGAAGGCTCGTGGGTGGTCATCAGCCTGGCGGGGCTGCTCGGAGCGGCTCGCTCGAGGAGGCGGTAGCCGCTTCGAACAGGTGCGCGATGCTGTTCGCGTAGTAGTCGAGGAGAGGCAGCTCGGCCGCGACGGGAGTGAAGAGGCCCTCTTTTTCGGTGACGAGACGCCGGAGCGTGAGCATCCGCAAGCCGACGTCGATCGCGTAGTCCTGATCGCCGCGCGGAACGTAGACGTGGGCGCCGCTCGCGGAAAGCTCCCGGATCTCTTCGAGGGCGCGCGCCTTGAGCTCGAGCTCGCTCCAGGACCTCTTCGGGTCCGATACGAACGCGCGCGCGACGAGCGAGACGGGAACCACCGGTATGACGCGGGCGATCTCGCCCATGAGGTGCTCGGCGAGAGCGGTGACCTGGACCCCGCGGTCTTCCCGGCCCGGCCGCGCCGCGAGCCACCGCTTGAGCGAGACGGGCGAGCCGAAGTTCACGCACGCGTACCCGAACCGGTGCCATTGGTTGCGGGCCATCAGCGCGAGATTCTTCAATACGAAGCGCAGCGTTCCGGCTGCGGCCGCGAGACCGCCGCGCCGCGCCGTCCCCTCTCGCTCGGCCAGGAAGCTGCGGTCCTCGAACGTGCGGTCGTAGTTGATCCCCACGGGGATGAACGCGATGTCCCGCTCGCCGGCCGGATTGAACGAGCGCAGCATGTAATCGAGAAGCCCCACCTTCGGGGGCCGAAGCCTCCCGTCCCTCGAGAGCCCTCCTTCGGGAAACACCGCCGAAGTCACACCGGCCTCCGTGGACATGGCGATCCAGCGCTCGAGCACCTTCCGATAGAGCGCGTCTCTCGAATTGCGGCGCACGAAGAACGCTCCCATCGCTTTGACGAGCGTCTGAAGCGGCCACACGCGTGCCCACTCGCCGACCGCGTAGGAGATCGCCGCCTTCTCCGCCGCGAGATAGCCGACCAGGATGTAATCCATGTTGCTGCGGTGGTTGATGAGGAAGACGACGGTCGATTTCGGAGGCAGCGCGGCGAGCCCCTCCTCGTCCGAGTAACCGAGACGGACCCGGTAGAGCAGGCGGGCGACGTTGCGCGCCAGCGCGTACCCGAACCGGAAGTACGCATACGCGTTGAAGCTCGGGACGATCTCGCGCGCGTACGTGGCCACGCGTTCCATGACCACATCTCGCGGCATCTCCGCCGAGGAGGCGGCCGCCTCGGCCGCCTTCTGCACTTCCGGATCGTAGAGAAGCCGGTCGATGAGAACTTCCCGCCGGGTCAGCTTGAAAGGCGGGATCTGGATCTTCAGCCGGGTGTTGATCTCCTCGAGGACGCGGTTGACCCGCCGCCGCAGGATCCATCGCACGCTCGGAAAGAGAAGCCGGTCGAGCGCGGCCCACAGGGCGAGGACGACGAGCAGGACGAGAAGCCAGACCGGCAACGCCACGCTATGCGTCATGGGAGGAGCCGAACGAGTCTATCGAGACCCCGCCGGGGGGCCGATTGGCCCCCCGACTACGAGCTACCGACTACCGACTACCGACTCAAAACGTGTACGCCGTGCGCACGTACACGTACCGCCCGTTGAACCCGTTCGGGGCGTTGCGCGGATACGTGAAGATCCCGAAGTTGAAGTTGGCGGGGATGTTCTTGTCGGGGAAGCTGTCGAAGAGGTTCTGCGCTCCCACCGCGAGCGTCACCCGGCCGAGCTGGTAGGACGCCTCGAGGTCGATCACCCACTGCGGCGAGAAGGTCTGGTCGTTGGCGGGGTTCGCGCTGTCGATGCTGCAGTACGTCCCGTAACGGCTGGCCCGCACATTCGCTCCGAGATCTCCGCTCCGCCAGTCGGTGGTCAGGCGGAGGTTGTCTTTCGGCTGTCCGCAGGTGAGGCGCCGCTGCTCGAGGCGGTCGAAGAGCGTCTCCTGGAAACCGGCGAGCTGCGGAGGCGTCGCGGCGATGCGGGTGATCTCGTTCTTCGAGTAGGCGTATGCGGCCTGGAATCGCAGGACGCCCGCATTGTGGAGGTCCGCCTTGGTGTTAGCGGTGAGCTCGACCCCCTGCGTCTTCGTGTCGATCGCGTTGGTGAAAAACCGCGCGCCCGTCGCGTTGAACGGCGCGAGGATCGGAGTGAGGCTTCCGCCCGTGAAGTTGCCCGACAGAATGATGCGGTTCTTGATCTTGATGTGGAAGTAGTCCGCCGTGAAGTCGAAGAAATTCGAGGGAGAAAGGACGAAACCGCCGCTGTAGTTGACCGAGTCCTCGGGCCGCAGCGGAGTCGCGCCGAGTGCGCGGGCGAGGTCGCTGTTGACGCGGAAGTGGCCGACGTCGAACGGAATGAACGATCCTCCTGGGCCGAGCGGCAGGAAGTTGGTGCTGATGGCCGAAAAGTCGGACTGCCCGAGCGACGGTGCGCGGAACCCCGTCGAGGCGGCCGCCCGGAAGACGAGCTGTTTGGTCGCCTCGACGCGGACGGTCACCTTCCCGTCGCTCGTATTGCCGAAGTCGGTGTAGTGCTCGAACCGTCCCGCGAGACCGAGCCTCAGAAAGGGCAGCACGTTGGCCTCGAGGTCGATGTATCCCGCGTAGCTGCTGCGCGAATCGTCGACCTCGTTGGAAGGCCGGAAACCGGGGAAGACCTGTGAGCCCGCGGCGGCGATCCCTCCGAACTGGTCCCTCGAGGGGCCGGCGATGTACGAGTTCGGCTCGCCCGCGTGCTCCTGGTAGTTCTCCCGGCGGAACTCGCCGCCCAGCGCGACGTTCAGGGGACCGGAGAGGCCGACGTTCACTTCGCGCGTGAGGTCGAGGTTTCCGACGAACTGATTGAACTCGAGCGCTCCCGCGTAGAAGCTGGTCTGGTTGGGCGGGATCGTGGGACCCAGGGAAACGTTCAGGCTGTGGGTCACGTTGAAGTCGAACTTGTCGTGCCCGTACTGCGCGGAGATGTCCCAGAACCACTTCTCCGCCGCGACTCCCCGCATCCCCGCCGTCGCCGAGTAGTCGACGATCTTCGGCTCGATCAAGGGCAGATACCCGAGCGGATAGATGCTCGGCCAGTTGGTGTTCTGAAGCGCGCGGCGGTAGTTGCCTCCATGGACGCCCTCGCGGCGGCTCGCTCCGCCGAAGAGATACATGCTGGTCGTGCCGTCGTCGTTGACGGGGACGGAGCCGTTGACCCAACCGATCAGGTCTTTCTCTTCCGCGTCGCCCCAGTGGTAGCTCGGCTGCGGAACGGCGTTGTGCCCGGCGTCGCCAGCCACGATCTGGTCGCGCGGGTCGACCCCGGCCCGGTTGGTCGGGTTGCGCTTGCGGTACTCGCCCGAGAACGTGACGTTGCCCTTTCCGAGCTTCAACCCGGTGGTCCCGGTCGCGTCGAAGAGCTCGCCGTCGGAGTGGGTCGTCGTCCCTCCCTGCAAGCCGATCTCGAGCGGCGACACCGCCGACTTCAGCACGATGTTGATCACGCCGGCGATCGCGTCCGACCCGTACTGCGCCGCCGCGCCGTCGCGGAGCACCTCCACCTTTTCGATCATGCTCGCCGGGATGGCGTTCAAGTCCACTCCGGTGGAGCCGCGGCCGATGGTGCCGTTGACGTTGACGAGCGCCGAAGTGTGCCGGCGCTTGCCGTTGACGAGGACGAGCATCTGGTCCGGACCGAGGCTGCGCAGCGTGGCCGGACGCACGGAGTCCGTTCCGTCCGAGATGGTCGGCCGCGGGAAATTGAAGGACGGGGCGATCGACTCGATGATCTGAGCGGTCTCGGCGCTGCCCGACGCCGTCTCGATCTCGCGTTCGGTGATCGTGTCCACCGGCACGGCCTTCTCGGCCGCGGCGCCCTGCGCGCGGGAGCCGACCGTGACCTCCTGCTGGAAGGAGAGGCCTACGGCGAAGTCCTTCTTCATCGCGCCGGGCGAGAGCGTGATCTTCTCGACCTTCGACTGGATCGAGGGTCCGATGACGCGAAGCTCGACCGTTTGCCCGTGCGCGTCGGCCGCGGGAACGGTCAGGCTGTAACGCCCGGCCCGGTCCGTGGTCGTTGAGAGCTTGAGCTCGGAGATCATGACGTTGGCGTTGGCGACTCCGGATCCGTCGTCCTGGTTGGTCACCCTCCCGGTGATGACCAGATCGCCTTCGGCCGCCGCAGAAATCCGGGGAATCAGAAGCCCGAGAACCGCCACCGAGAGGAAGAGAAGCCTTCTCATCGCCTGCCTCCTTCGTTCGAATCGAGACCTCCGGAAGATCGACCGAGTCGCGCGGCGGGAGAAATCCTTGATGTTGTGCTGCCGGAGCTTTGGTTGGGGGGATCTTAACCCCGGGGCGGGGTCGGCTCGACGGCTCCTCGACTAGTCGACTACTCGACTACTCCACCATGCCGCGCGCGGCGACCCGCCACACTTCGACGACGCGCCCTTCCCGCACGGCGTGGATCCGGTCGTGCAGGTTCGAAACGACGCATGCGTGGTTCGGCAGCACCCGGACGCGCTCGCCCACGGTGAAGGTCTCTCCCGGCGCCGTTTCGATGACGCCGTGCTCCTCGGAAAGCCGCGTCACCCGGCTGGCGCGGCCGAGGATGAATCCGTGGCCGCCGGGTGTGGGGCGCAGAGGATCGGACGAGAGCGTCTTCGAGCCGGCGTCGATCACGGCCCGCGACGAATCGGGCACGCTCACGACCGTCGCGATCACGGTCAACGCGCAGTCCTCGAGAGAGCACGTCCCCAGGGAGACCTGGGAGGCGTCGTGGTAGACGAAGTTGCCCGGCCGGCACTCGGTGACTCCGGCCGCCGCCATCGCCGAGCGCGCCGTGGGAGTGGATCCGACGGAGACCTCCGCGACGGGAGCTCCCGCGGACCGAACGGCCCGCGCGACCTCCGCCAGGGTCTCGCCCTCGTTCCTGCCGACCGCTTCGACGGCGGTCCTCGTGTTCTCGCCGTAAGCGTGGCCCGCGTGCGCGAAGAGCCCGCGCAGCGCGATGCCCGGGATCTCCCCGAGGCGCAGCGCCATGGCCGGCGCGGCCTCGGGAAACACGCCGACGCGCCGCGTGCCGAGATCCACCTTGAGGAGCACCTCGATCCGCCGGCCGGCGGCAGCGAACGGAGCGGCGAGAGCGCGGGCACCGTCCAGGCTGTCGACGCCGACGGCGAGCCGGATCTTCTCCGACAACGCGAGGAGCCGCTCGGGCTTGCCCTTGCCGACCACCGGGTACGCGAGAAAGATGTCGTCGAATCCCGCCGCGGCGAAGACTTCTGCCTCGGACGTCTTGGCGAGGGCGAGACCGGCGGCGCCCGCGGCGATCTGCATTCGGCCGACCTGCGGCACCTTGTGGGTCTTCGCGTGCGGTCTCAGCCTGACACCGGCGGACCGCGCCGCCTGGGCCATCCGGCCGAGGTTCCGCGAGACGACATCGACGTCGACGAGGACGGCGGGCGTTGGAAGGTCTTCGATCGGCACCATTCGCGGTGGAAGTAGCATAGGCCCCCTCAAAAGGCGAAAACCGCGAGGTGAGCATGCGCACGTCCCACGATCCGTTCTCCCGGTTGGCCGCGATCGTCGTCGCGGCCGGAGCTCTCACGATCTCCCTCTCCGCGGCGGCGCTTGCCGAAGACGCGAAAGCGCCGGCCGCGCAGGCTGCGACGGCGGGCAAACCCGGCTTCGACGTCGGTCTCGTCGACAAGACCGTCAAGCCCTGCAACGACTTTTTCCAGTTCGCATGCGGCGGATGGCTGGCGAAAAATCCCGTCCCGCCGGAGTACGCGATCTGGGGCCGCTTCAACGAGCTCGCGGACCGCAACCAGCAGACGCTGAAGAAAATCCTGGAGGCCGCGGCGGCGTCGAAGAAGCGCGACGCGATCCACCAGAAAATCGGCGATTTCTACGCGAGCTGCATGGACGAGGCCGCCGCGGAAGCGGCCGGCGTGAATCCGCTGGCGCCCGAGCTCGCGCGCATCGGCCAGATCCAGGACGTCGCAGGCCTCGCGGGCGAGATCGCGCGGCTCCAGCCGCAGGGAGTCGGGGTTCTCTTCCGCTTCGACGCGACTCCGGACTTCGACGACGCCCGAAACATGATCGCGGAAGCCGACCAGGGAGGCCTGGGCCTTCCCGACCGCGACTACTACACGAAAGAGGACGAGCGCTCGAAGAAGATCCGCGACCAGTATGTCGAGCACGTCGAGAAGATGTTCGCGCTCGCCGGCGACTCAGCGGAGAAGGCGAAGGCGGAAGCGGCGGCGGTCATGCAGATCGAGACGGACCTCGCGAAAGCGTCGATGACGCGCGTCGAGCGAAGGGACCCGAAGAAGCGCGCCAACCGGATGGACCGCAAGCAGCTCGCGGACCTCGCGCCGACGTTCCCGTGGAAGGAGTACTTCGCTGCGGCCGGGCAGCCGGAGCTCGCGTCGCTGAACGTCGCCTCGCCCCAGTTCTTCCAGGGCCTCGACAAGGAGCTCCAGGCGCGCGACATGGACGCCTGGCGCGCCTACCTGCGCTGGCACCTGTTGAACGCGGGGGCGCCCATGCTCTCCTCCGCGTTCGTCAACGAGGAGTTCCGCTTCAACGGCACGGTGTTGACGGGAGCCCAGAAGCTCCAGCCGCGCTGGAAACGCTGCGTCGCGGCGACGGACCGGACGCTGCGGGACACGCTCGGCCGTCCGTACGTCGAGGCGGCGTTCGGGGCGCAGGCGAAGAAGCGGATGAGCGAGATGGTGCAGGGGCTCACGGAAGCGATGAAGGCGGACCTCGCCTCGATCACGTGGATGGACGACGAGACCAAGGCGCGCGCGCAGGCGAAGCTCGCCGCCTTCGGCCGCAAGATCGGTTACCCCGACAAGTGGGTGGACTACTCGGCCGTCAAGGTCGATCGCGCGTCGTGGTACGCCAACCACGCGCGCGCGAGAGAGTTCCAGTCCAAGCGAGAGCTCGACAAGATCGGCAAGCCCGTCGATCGCACGGAGTGGCGGATGACGCCTCCGACGGTGAACGCCTCCTACAGCCCGCAGCGCAACGAGATCACGTTCCCCGCGGGAATCCTCCAGCCGCCCTTCTTCGACAACGCGCTCGACGACGCGCCCAACTACGGCGGGATCGGCGGCGTCATCGGCCACGAGATCTCCCACGGTTTCGACGACCAGGGCCGGCAGTACGACAAGGACGGGAACCTGAAGGACTGGTGGTCCGCGGAAAGCGCGAAGGAGTTCGTGCGGCGGGCATCGTGCGTCGAGCGGCAGTTCTCCAACTACGTGACGGTCGACGACGTGCACGTCAACGGCAAGCTGACACTCGGAGAGAACATCGGAGACTTGGGCGGCCTCAAGATCGCGCACGCGGCGTTCGTGAAGGCGCAGGAGGGAAAGAAGGCGGCGCCGATCGACGGCTACACCCCGGACCAGCGCTTCTTCCTGGGATGGGCGCAGGTCTGGTGCAGCAACGTCCGCCCGGAGGAGGCACGCCTGCGCGCGGCGACGGACCCGCACGCTCCGGCGCGGTTCCGGGTCATGGGCCCGCTGTCGAACATGCCCGACTTCAAGTCGGCGTTCGACTGCCAGGACGACACGCCGATGGTGAGACCGGCCACGGACATCTGCACTGTCTGGTGAGAGATAGGGCGACCTGATCAGTCGCCCCAAATTCCGTCGCCTTGACTCGGGGCGAACGGGCGAGCACCCTTGTTCCTTCCCATGACATCAACGGTCAGGCCCTGCTTCATCGTGCCCCCTTATGTCCTCGACAACATCAGCCGGAACGGCGATGAGGAGGACCGCCGCAGCGCGATCGCGACCCTCCTGGCGACGGAACGCTTCCGCGCGCGGCGCGACCTTCTGGGCGCGCTTCCGGTCGCGACACCCACCGGCGAGAAGCGCCGGGACGTCTTCGACGCGCGGCAGGGCACGACTCTCCCCGGCAGGCTCGTTCGCGCCGAGGGGGACGCGGCTTCGGCCGACGTCGCGGCCAACGAGGCGTACGACGGCGCCGGAACGACCTACGACCTCTACTTCGAGGCGTACGGCCGCAACTCGATCGACGACCGGGGCATGCGCCTCGACTCCTCCGTGCACTACGGCTCGCACTACGACAACGCGTTCTGGAACGGCTCCCAGATGGTGTACGGCGACGGGGACGGGAAGCTCTTCGAGCGCTTCACGATCGCTATCGACGTCATCGGCCACGAGCTCACGCACGGAGTCACGGCGCGCGAGGCGAACCTCGATTACCAGGGCCAGTCCGGCGCGTTGAACGAGTCGATCTCCGACGTGTTCGGCTCGCTCGTCAAGCAGCGCTCTCTCGGGCAGACGGCGGAACAGGCGGACTGGCTGATCGGCGAGGGGATTTTCACGCCCGCCGTGCGCGGCGTGGCGCTTCGCTCGATGAAGGCGCCGGGAACAGCCTACGACGACCCCGTCCTGGGAAAGGACCCGCAGCCGGCGCACATGCGCGACTACGTGGACACGACCGACGACGACGGCGGCGTGCACCTCAACTCCGGGATCCCCAACCGCGCGTTCTACCTCGCCGCATTCGCGCTCGGCGGCAACGCGTGGGAGCAAGCGGGGAAGATCTGGTACGTGGCGCTGCGCGACCTTCTGCGCCGCACGTCCAACTTCGCCGACGCCGCGCGCCTGACCGCGCAGGCCGCCGGGACTCTCTACGGGGCGAACGGAGCGGAGCAACGAGCGGTTCGCGCGGCGTGGGAGTCGGTCGGAGTGATCGGTTAACCTTCGCGCCCATGCGAACCGGAAAGCGCCCCGCCTGGCTCTCCTCGACCGCGCTCATCTTCTACGGCCTGGGACTGGGAATCCTCCTGGGGATGCTCTTTCCGAAGGAGGCCTACCCCGGCGCCTACGACACGTTCCGGTTCATGTCGAAGGCGTTCATCAACCTCATCAAGATGCTGATCGTTCCGCTCATCTTCTCGACGATCGTGGTCGGGATCGGGAAGACGGGCGACGTCAAGGCGGTCGGCAGGATGGGCTTCAAGGCCCTCATCTACTTCGAGCTCGCGACGACGGTGGCCCTCGCGATCGGCCTCGCCATCGCGCACATCGTCCGTCCGGGCGACGGGCTGCACCTTCCCGCCTCGGGCGAGCAGCTGGCGCAGCCGAAGACGTTCGCGGAGACGCTGCTGCACCTCTTCGTTTCGAACGTGGTCGAGGCGATGAGCAAGCAGGACGTCCTCCAGGTGGTCGTCTTCGCCACGCTGATCGGCGTGGCGGCCGCGCACGTCAAAGGCAAGTCGGCGCCCTTTCTCAACATCATGGATTCGTTCGTCGCGGTGATGTTCCAGCTGACCGATTACGTGATGGCGCTCACGCCTCTCGGCGTGCTCGGCGCGATGGCGGGCTCCGTGTCGTCGCACGGCCTGCGGGTTCTGGGCTCGTATGCGAAGCTCGTCGGGTCGCTCTACGCGGCGCTGGTCGTGTTCGCGCTCGTGGTGTTGATCCCGGCCCTCATGATCGTCCGGGCGCCGATCGTCGATTTCTTCCGGAAGATCCGCGAGCCGTTCCTCCTCGCGTTCTCGACCGCTTCGTCCGAAGCGGCTCTGCCGCGCGCTCTCGAGAAGATGGTCGAGTACGGAGTTCCCAAGTCGGTCGCGGCCTTCGTGATCCCCGCCGGCTATTCGTTCAACCTGGACGGCTCGACTCTCTACATCTCGCTGGCGTCGCTGACGATCGCCCAGGCGGCGGGCATAAAGGTGTCGCTCGAGACCGAGCTCCTCATGATGCTGACGTTTCTCCTTACTTCGAAGGGCGTCGCCGGCGT
>DASQJK010000229.1:0-9981 GCA_035631095.1 Thermoanaerobaculia bacterium | reverse complement strand
TATCGATCCCGGGGGATCCGGTCGCGAAGGGCGGTAATTCTGGGGCGATTTGATGCCCTGTATCGCCGAATGCCGGTCGCAGGGCAGCATGCCGCCGTCTCAGTCTACGGTCTTTACTGGCATTGGCTTCGTTTCGGGCCGGGTGCCGGGCGGGCGCGGGCGGATTTCCTGTCTCGCGAGACCTATGGGCAATCCGAATGGGACGTCTGGCAGAAGAGCGCCTTGACCGAAGCCCTCGCTGCCGCCGCGAGACACGTGCCCTATTACTCGAAGCAGTGGAGTTCAAGCGAGAAGAACGCGGCAGCTTCCGGCTTGCTCCGCGAGTTGCCGCTTTTGCCGAAGGAGGCGATTCGGTCAGATCCCGAGGCCTTCGTAAGAGGCGACCTCCGTCCCCGGCCTCATCTCGTGTTTCACACCAGCGGCTCGACGGGCACTCCCGTCCGAACCATATGGACCGTGGCCGAAATTCGCGCTTCGATGGCGCTGCGCGAAATTCGTTCCGCTCGCTGGGCGGGGGTATCGTTTCGCGAGCCTCGGGCCACGTTCTCCGGACGAATGATCGTCCCCGATCCGAAGAGTGACGGTCCCTTCCACCGTTTCAACGCCGTCGAGCGTCAGGTTTATCTCTCCGCGTTTCATCTTCGACCCCAGACGGCAAAGCGGTATGTCGCCGCCTTGAATCGCCACCGTGTCCGGTGGCTCACGGGGTACGCGGTCTCTTACTACCTTCTCGCCCGGCTCATGCTCGCCCAGGGCCTCAAGGTCCCCGGCTTGAAAGCCATCATCACGACGAGTGAAAAGGTGACTGAAGAGATGCGTCGGGTCATGGAAGAAGCCTTTGGATGCCGTGTGTTCGAGGAATACAGCAACGTTGAGAACTCCCTGTTCGCCAGCGAGTGCCAGGAGCGGCGCCTCCACGTGAGCCCGGACGTCGGGGTCGTCGAGATCCTCCGCAGCGACGGATCCCCCTGCGAGCCCGGCGAGACGGGGGAGATCGTCTCGACGACTCTCATGCGGTGGTCGCAGCCTTTCATCCGTTACCGCCTCGGAGACCTCGGCCGCTGGGACGAGGGTCGATGCCGATGCGGGCGGGCGATGCCCATTCTGCGGGAGGTCGTCGGCCGGGTCGAGGACGTCGTGGTCGGGCCGGATGGGCGGCAGCTGGTCCGCTTTCATGGAGTATTCATCGACCAAGCTCATGTCCGCGAAGGACAGATCATCCAGGAGACTCTTCGCCGGATCCGGGTTCGCGTCGTTCCGCACGGCACACTCGACGCGAGGGACCGTGAGGACATCGTCCAACGGGTGCAGCAGCGTCTGGGGCCCGAAGTCCAGGTTCAGGTCGAGATCGTCGACGCGATCCCCCGCTCCGCGACAGGAAAATTCCAAGCGGTCATCTCAGAACTCGCGCGCACGGGGGGCGCCCCCGTACCCGATACGCCGGGCGGAATCCTCCGGTGAGTTGCCGCTCGGTCACTTCGACCTGCGCGGAGGAGAACCTTCCTTTCGTCAGCGTGATCATGCCCGTGAGGAACGAAGCGGCGTTTCTGACGAAGAGTCTCGGGAGCGTTCTCTCCCAAGACTATCCGCCGTCGCGCATGGAAATCCTTGTCGCCGACGGAATGTCCACTGATGGAACGCGCGTCGAGATCGGTCGGCTGGCCGCCATGAGCCAGGTTTCGGTAATCGTGCTCGACAACCCTGGACGCATCGCTCCAACAGGTTTGAACGTCGGGCTCGGCCGCGCCCGCGGGGAAGTGATCGTTCGAGTCGACGGACACACGATTCTCGAGGGGGACTACGTTCGGCAGTGCGTGTTGGCGCTTCAGCGGACAGGAGCCGACAACGTGGGCGGGCGCATGAAGGCGGTCAGCGAAACCCCATTCGGGCGCGCTGTCGCACTCGCGACCAGCTCGCCCTTCGGCGTCGGCGGGGCCAAATTCCATTATTCCGACCGGGAGGAATGGGTTGACACGGTCTACATGGGATGTTGGCCTCGGTCGGTCTTCAACCGCGTGGGCGTGTTCGACGAGGAGATGGTCAGAAACCAGGACGACGAGTTCAACTATCGCCTCAGGGAAAATGGGGGAAGGGTGCTTCTGAGCCCCGGAATCCGCTCGCGTTATTACAACCGCGCGACGCCTCGTGCTCTTTGGCGGCAATACTTCCAGTACGGCTTCTGGAAAGTCCGCGTACTTCAGAAGCATCCCGCTCAGATGCAGCTTCGGCAATTCATCCCTCCCGCGTTCGTCGTGGGACTTTCGACGGTCGCGGCGGCCGCCCTCTTTTCTCTCACTTCCCGCCTCCTTCTGGCGGGCGTCGTGGCCATTTACGCGCTGGCGGCGGGCCTGGCTGCCCTGGTGGCGGTCGGAAATTCGGAATGGAGGCTCGCCGGACGAGTTGGCCTGGCTTTTGCGATGCTGCACCTCGCCTACGGATCTGGATTTTTATGGGGATTGATCCATTTCCGTTCTCGATGGCGGGATGAAAGGCCCTTCTGAGGAGGCCCTTCTGAGGAGGTGGCTTTTTTGAGGTTCTCGCCTGAGCCTTCTCACGATTTCGAGGATTTTTGCCGGGGCCTTCGGGCATGCGGCCCGTCCTGGGTGAACGACCCGTCTGGGGATGGGAATCTCGCGATAAACTTGGTCCGCTCGGGAGGCAACGCGAAATGACGGAAAATAGACAAAATTCGTCCCGAGTGCCCTATTTCCGGCCGGAGATCGGCGAGGACGAGATCTCCGAGGCGGCGGACGCCTTGAGATCGGGCTGGCTCACAACCGGTCCCCGGGTGAAGCGGTTCGAGGAGGAGTTTGCCCGGGCCGTCGGAGCTTCGCATGCGGTCGCCCTGAACTCGTGCACCGCGGCCCTTCACCTCGCCGTCGAAGCGCTCGGACTTCGCGCGGATGAGGCCGTGCTCGTCCCGACGATGACGTTTGCCGCCACCGCCGAAATCGTCCGGTATCTGGGCGGTCTCCCGATTCTGGTCGACTGCGATGCGGAGACCGGGAACATCGATCTCGCCGATGCCTCCCGGAAAATCGCGAGTCTCCGCGCCGGCCGTCTTTCGAAATCCTTTCCTGCTGCCACCCGCGTGGTCGGGATCATTCCCGTCCACGTCGGCGGCCGCATGAAAGATCCCTCGGAAGTGCGCGCCTTCGCGGCTCGGGAGGGTCTCTGGGTCGTCGAGGACGCGGCGCACGCGTTTCCAGCCGCGTGGCGGCCGGACGCCGGGTCTCCCTGGCAGCGCTGCGGCGAAAAGACGGCAGACGTCACCTGCTTTTCCTTCTACGCGAACAAGACGATCACGACCGGCGAAGGCGGGATGGCCGTCACGGAGGACGCGGCGCTCGCGGACCGGATGCGCCTCATGTCTCTGCACGGCCTGTCGCGCGACGCGTGGGAGCGTTACTCCGGAGGAGGATGGGATTACCGGATCATCGCTCCGGGATACAAATACAACCTCACGGACCTGGCGGCGGCGATCGGAATCCACCAGCTCCGGCGGTCCGAGGAGATGCGGGTCCGCAGGGAGCAAATCGCGGCCCGCTACCGGGAGGCGCTGTCCCCGATCGAGGAAATCGAGCTCCCGGGAGAGAACTCGAACCGGATCGACGCCTGGCATCTCTTTCCGATCCGTCTCCGCGAGTCGCGGCTGTCGGTCGATCGGAACGAGTTCGTCGACGCACTCAAAGCCGAAGGAATCGGCTGCTCTGTTCATTGGCGGCCTCTGCACCTTCATCCCTACTACCAGGAAACCTTCGGGTGGTCGCCCGCAGATTGCCCGGTTTCCTCCGCGGAGTGGAAGCGGCTGGTGAGCCTTCCGATTTTTCCCGCGATGCGCGACGACGAAATCGCGTCGGTAATCGAGGTGGTGACGTCGCTCTGCGAGCGTTTTTCGAAGACATCGGCGTCCCGCAGCCGCGACATGCGGGTACCGGAACCGGAGCTTTCGGAGAAGCTGTTGTGAGCACGGTCGAGGTTCCCCGGCTGTCGGATAGACCCCCCGAATCCGGGCTCCCGCGCATCGTCGAGCTCCTCGTGGCGGCTGCCGTTCTTGTCGTCTTCTCGCCGGTGCTGCTCGTGTGCGCCGTGGGAATCGTGTTGTCCTCCCGAGGCCCGATTCTCTTTCGGCAGACGAGGGTCGGCCGCCGCGGAGAAATTTTCACTCTGTTCAAATTCCGCACGATGGCCGCCGGGCACGATGGTCTGCAGGTCACGGCAAAAGACGACGGGCGCGTGACGCCTTTCGGCCGGATCCTGCGCGCGACGAAGCTCGACGAGTTGCCGGAGCTCTGGAACATCCTGATCGGCGACCTGTCGCTCGTCGGGCCGCGGCCGGAGGTTCCGAGGTTCGTCGACCTCGGAAACCCGCTCTGGAGGAAGATCCTCAAAGTCAGACCCGGGATCACGGATCCGGTGACTCTCCGGCTCCGAAACGAAGAAGCGCTGCTTTCGCAAGTCACCGGGAATCGCGAGACGTTCTATCGGGACGTGCTTCAGCCGTACAAGCTGCGCGGGTACGCGGAATACCTGGATCGGCGCACGCTCTTGACCGACCTGCAGGTGCTCGCTCGAACCGCCGTCGCCATCGTGCGCCCGTCGACCGCGCCTCCTCCAACCCTCGCGGAGCTGACACGCGTCGCGCAGGGAGTCGAGCCGGACGAGTCGCAGCGTTCGAGCAGCCCGGCCCGCGGTCTTTCGCTCCGGCACGTCCAGTACCTCCTGGACATCATCGTCTTGACCGCAGGATTCGGCCTGGCGTATCTGCTTCGCTTCGACTTCAATCTGAACAGCCGGGAGATGCGGAATCTGCTCCCGCAACTTCCCTGGGTCCTTTTGATTCAGTCGCTGGCGCTGCTTCTCGCCGGCGTTCACCGTTTCATCTGGAGGTATGTCGGAATCCGGGAAGCCAGGCGGTTCCTGGACGCCGCGATCTGGTCGGGACTGGCGCTGCTCGTCCTTCGGCTCTACGGACCGACCTCCTACTTTCCCTGGAGCATACCGATCTCCGTGATCGTGATGGATACCATTCTGGGATTCGGCGGAGTCCTCGGTCTGCGTATGATCCGCCGGGTCTCCTACGAGACGGAGAGGCGGGAAGTCGCGACGGAGTTCGTGCCGCCCTCAGTGCGTCGGCGGGTGCTCCTTCTCGGTGCAGGTCAGGCGGGCGTGCTCGCTGCCCGCGAAATCCTCGGGCGGGGGGACCTCGACATCAGCATCCACGGCTTCGTGGACGACGACCCCCGAAAGCAGGGCGCCCTCATCCACGGGATCCCGGTGCTCGGGACCACTCGGGACCTGCAACGGCTCGTTGCCCAGGAGGGGATCCAGGACGTCGTCATCACGATCGCGCAGATCTCGCGCCGCGAGATTCTTCGGATGTTCGAGCTGTGTCGGCAAATCAAGGTCAACGTCCGGATCATCCCCGGCCTGTACGAAATCCTTCAGGGCAAAGTCCGGGTCACCCGAATCCGGGACGTCGAGATCGAGGACCTCCTCGGACGCGACCGCGTTTGCCTCGAAGAGGATGAGATCGGGCGATTCGTAGCGGGGAAGAAGGTCCTGGTCACGGGCGCCGGCGGATCGATCGGCTCCGAGCTCGCCCGTCAGGTGGCTCGGTTCAATCCTTCGGCGCTTCTTCTTCTGGAACGCGCCGAGTTCGTGCTGTTCGACATCGACAAGGAGCTGCGGCGAGTTCACCCGAATCTGAACATCATCCCGGTCGTGGCAGACGTCGGAGATGAGCCGTGGATCCGGAAGATCTTCAACATTCACAAGCCGCAGGTGGTATTCCACGCTGCCGCCCACAAACACGTTCCCATGATGGAGTCGAATCCGTCCGAAGCCATCAAGAACAACATCTTCGGCACGTACTGCCTCGCGGAGGTCTCGGTCGAAACGGGCGTCGAGGCGTTCGTCATGATTTCGACCGACAAGGCGGTCCGCCCGACCTCGGTCATGGGCGCTTCGAAGAGGGTGGCCGAGCTCGTGATCCAGGATCTCGCGCGACGGAGAAAGTCCACTCGCTTCGTCGCGGTCCGATTCGGGAACGTCATGGGATCCGCCGGGTCTGTGATTCCCATTTTTCGCGAGCAGATCCAGCGTGGAGGACCGGTCACCGTCACCGACCCGGAGATGAAGCGTTATTTCATGACGATTCCAGAGGCAGCCCAGCTGGTGATGCAGGCGGGCGCGATGGGGCGTGGAGGCGAGATTTTCATCCTGGACATGGGAGACCCGGTCCGGATCCTCGATCTCGCAGTCGCGATGATCAATCTCTCGGGGCTGCGTCCTTTCGAAGACATGGAAATCGTCTTTACGGGGCTCCGTCCCGGCGAAAAGCTCTTCGAGGAGCTCGAGCTCGCGGGCGAAGAAATCTCGAAGACCCGGCATCCGAAGATCTTCATCGGAAGAATCGAACCGTATGAGTCGGAAGTGGTCGAGCGCGCGCTCATCGACTTGCGGCGGCTCTCCCTCGAGGGCGATAGTGCTTCCATCCGCGCTTACCTGAACAGTCTGCTTCCGGAGGCCAACCTGACCCGTGGAGATGATCGGGCGGCGGGGAAGCTCGGCCCGTCGTCCGCGCCCTTCCGAGAGGGGAATACACCATCGAGCTTCGATGAGTCGGACGCAGAGGATTCGAGGAGCATCCGAAGAGCGCGCAGCTCCCGGGATGAATCCAGGGGCGATTTCGAGCCGGTCTCCTGAACTCGTACTCCCCGGCGATGAAAAATCCGCGTGTCGAACTCCCGCTTGTTCCCGCATCCTCCGGCAGCGCTGTTTCGGCGGCCGCGGCCATCGAAATCCGGCGAGTCGAGGAGATATCCGAAATGCGGCAGGTCGCGGAGCTCCAGGAGCGTGCGGGTGCATGGCGGGATCACCTCCTTCCGCTCGTGCAACAGATCGCTTCTCGCGACGTGGGTGGCATCCTGCTCGGCGCGTTCGACGGATCCGCGGTCGTGGCGTTCGTCTACGGGTTTCCGGGGACGTATCAGGGGAGATCGGTCCTTCACTCCCACATGTTGACGGTCGATCCGCGGTATCGCGGCCGGGATCTTGGTTACCGGCTGAAGGTCGCGCAGCGGAGCGAAGCTCTCGCGCGGGGTGTCCGGGAGATTACCTGGACCTTCGACCCCCTTCGATCGGCGAACGCGTATTTGAACGTGACGCGTCTCGGCGTGGTCGCGGTGGATTACCGCGTGAACTATTACGGTTCCGATTCCAGCGCTCCCGGCGCTCTTCACATCGGCACCGACCGCATCTGGGTTCAATGGCTCCTGGACAGCGAGCGCGTCGTTCGGCGGCTGCGGGGTGGAATACCCCCGGTACTCCTCCGGCCGGAAGCGTTCGCTCTGGTGCGCCGCGGGCGAGGGAAGAAGCCCGACGTGAGCTTCCCGGATTCAGGCGAGGCGGTCCTCGCCATCGAGATCCCCCATGAAATTTCCACGCTGCAGCGCTCGGATCCGGCGGCTGCGAAGACATGGCGCGAGTGCACTCGAGCAGCGTTTGTCGATTGCTTCGCCCGCGGCTACCGTCTCGAAGAGTTCGTTCGCACCGGTGCCGGCGAGCCGGCCGCGGAAGAGTCGGGGTCGTACCTCTTCGAGAAACCAGGCCTCGCGGCGACGTCCGCGGGCGTCGGGGAACATCTGCCGTGAGCACACCTGAGCGCTCCGACACTTCGAACGGAGAGGACCGGGGAAGCCAGGTCGGCCCCGCCACGCTCGCCGAAGTTCTCAGGTTGCGCGGGAAACAGTCCGCGAATCTGGTCGCGCTCTCCTCCTCCGCAGGTTCTGACCCTCTGACCTACGCGGAGCTTTTCGTCCAGGCCGGGGACGTGCGGCTCGCCCTGCGCGCAAACGGCCTCGGAGTGCGGGATCGCGTGGCAATCGCGCTTCCGAACGGTCCTGACATGGCCGCCGCGTTCCTGACCGTCGCAGCCGCTTCCGTCGCGGCGCCTGTCAATCCGACGTTTCGTGCAGACGAGCTGCGCTCGCGTCTCGGCCGGATCAGGGCCGCCGCGGTCATCCTCCCTGCCAACAGCGACAGCGACCTTCCCGTCAGACAAGTCGCGGAATCGATGGGTCTCCGCGTCCTGGAGCTCGTTTCTTCCGGGGCCGGTGGACGCTTTCTCCTGAAGGCGAAGGGTGGAGGCGCGGCGGCGGAGGTTCGAGACGAGGAGCCCGCGCCTGCCGACGCCGCTCTTCTCCTGGAAACGTCCGGAACCACCGGGCTCCCGAAGAGCGTGGCATTGACTCACCAGCAGGTCCTCGCCATGGCGAGAGCCAATGTGTCCGCGTTCGCTCTGCGTCCCTCGGACCGATGTTTGAACGTGATGCCGCTCTTCCATTCCACCGGCCTGATCGGGGTTACCCTCGCGTCCGTCCTGTCCGGGGCGAGCGTCGTCTGCGCGCCCGCGTTCTACGCACCCGAGTTCCTGAGATGGGTCGAGGAGTGCCGACCGACCTGGTACACGGCCGTCCCGACGATGCACGAGGCAATTCTGGCGAGGGCGCGCGCCACGGGCGCCAAACCCGTCGGCGTTCTTCGTTTTCTTCGCTCGTCATCTTCGCGGCTGGCGAGCTCGGTGCGCGAGAGTCTCGAGAACCTGTTCGAAGCACCGCTTCTGGAGTCCTACGGGATCACCGAGACGGGAATGGTCACCTGTAACCCGCTGCCCCCAGGAGTCCGTAAACCAGGCTCGGTCGGAGTGAGCTGTGGGGCGGATCTGGAAATCTGGAACGCGGACGGCAGACCGGAGCCCGCCGGTACGCGAGGGGAGATCGTCGTCCGCGGACCGGCCGTCGCCTCGGGATACGACGGCGCGAGCAGCGCAGAGTCGGGTCTCTCGTTCTCCGACGGTTGGTTTCGGACGGGTGACGAGGGCTACCTCGATTCGGAGGGTTACCTCTACCTCTCGGGTCGCCTGAAGGAAATGATCAACAGAGGCGGCGAGAAGATTTCGCCCTGGGAAATCGAAGCGGTCCTGAGCGCCCATCCGGCCGTTCTCGAGGTCGTGGCCTTCGGCGTCGCGGGCGGCAGTCTCTCCCAGGAAGTGGGTGCCGCTGTGGTCCTGCGCGCCGGCACGTCCGCGGGCGAACGCGAGCTTCGCGAGTTCGCCGCCGCGCGATTGTCAGATTTCAAAGTGCCGCGCTGGATCCGGCAGGTCGCCGAAATTCCGAAAAACACGCTCGGAAAGCCGGAACGGGAGCGCCTCCCCGCGCTCCTCGGCCTTTCGGCGGAAGTCCCCGTGCCGCCCCCGTCGACCGGCGAGGCGGAGCCGCGTTCCGCCTGGAGTCCGGAGGAGCGCCGCCTCGGTGCGATCTGGGCTGACGTCCTCTCCGTTCCGGCGCTCGCGCGCCACGACGACTTCTTTGCCGCGGGCGGAGACTCGGTCCTGGCGATGAAAGCCATTTCCCGAATTCGCGAAGCGTTCGACGTCGACCTTTCCTTTCTGGCGTTTTTCGAAGCGTCGACGATCGCGCGGATGGTCGAGGCGATCCGGACGGCGGCCCGCGCCGCGCCGCTCTCCGCGAGAGAACGAGACTCGGAATGGATCGGGCGATGATCGCGCCGCCGCGAGGCTTACCGGTCGCGGCGAAGCTCCGTCCGGGAGTGGAGGGACCGTTCCCGGGGTTTTCGTCGCGACGAGCGTCATGAACACCACCTCACCGACACTCCCGGGGCAGAGCTCGAAAACCGTCGCGCCGGCGTCCTTTGCGCAGCGGCGTCTGTGGCTGATCGACAGGCTCGAGCCCGGAAATCCCTTTTACAACCTTCCTCAGGTGATCCGATGCGTCGGGTCACTCGACGCCGCCGCCCTTCGCGAGAGTCTGGAAGAAATCGTCGTGAGGCATGAAGCCTTGAGGACGACGTTTACCGAGGCTGGCGGGCAGCCCGTGCAGGTGATTGCCGCAGACGCGCGGTTCGGTTTTCGAACGGTCGATCTGACGGACCTTCCGGATTCATCTCGGGAAGAGACCG
>DASQJK010000228.1:0-4186 GCA_035631095.1 Thermoanaerobaculia bacterium | reverse complement strand
TATCGCCCCCGAGCCTTCGTCCGTCCTGTACCTGGCGGCGTTCTCGCTCGGCGCGGCGGTGCTCGGAGGCCTTCTCTTCGCTCGCGCGCGGCCGCATTTCGCGGACTTGATTTGACCCTTCGGTGGAAGACTCACCGCCTGCCGCGCGTTGGACGGGCCGGCTCGACCCCCACTGCTTCCAGAAAGAAAAGCCAGGAGGATTCGTGAACAGGACTCTCTCGACTCTTGCCGCGCTCGGCGCGGCTGCGCTTCTCGGCGCCTTCGTGTGGGCGTGCTCGCCGTCGGCGGCGCCGAAATCCGCTCCGGCCGGCAGCTCGGCGGCCGCGCCGGCTGCCCCTCCTCAGGGCACGCCCGGCGTCGGGCCTCACCAGCGCCTGAACCCGAACGTGATCGAGGAAGACGAGACCCACTTCGTCGAGCGCTTCCCGAAAAAGGAGTACATCCGGGTCGACGAGCGCCACATTCGCAGCCCCATCGTTCCGCTGCCGATCGAGTTCTTCAAGGAGGACGCGGACTACTACTACGTGTGGACGCCCAAGGCCATTCCGGAGCAGGTCGCTGCGGAGCAGCTCGCGCGTCGGGGCGTGACGCCGACGCCGACGCCGCCGGCGCGAACGCCGGTCGTTCCGGTTTCCGAGTTCGAAGACCTTCCCGCCGTGCAGGGAACGGCGGGAGTCCGTTTCGAGATCGCCGCCAACACGGGCCTGCCGCCGCAGGGGCTCTGGCGCGCCAGCTTCGTGATGGCCGACATGAACGGCGACGGAATCCTCGACATCGTCGCGCCGCCGGCGCGCCTCGGCGGTGACAGCAAGCCGCACGTGTGGCTGGGCGACGGGAAGGGCCACTACACGGCGTGGCCGCTCACGTTCCTCGAGGGGGGCAAACCCAACTCTCAATTCGCCGTGGACTACGGCGGGATCGCCGCGGGCGACATCGACGGCGACGGCAAGATGGACTTCGTGACGACTTCTCACAACGGCGGGATCGTCGCGTATTTCGGAGATGGAACCGGCTCGTTCACTGTGTCGCGCACCGGGCTTCCGCAGCGCGAGTTCTCGAGCCAGGGCGTCGCCCTCGTCGACGTCAACGCCGACGGAAAGCTCGACATCATCGCGTCGCGCGACGTCCTCGACAACAGCGGCGGCAGCGCCCAGGATCCCGTCGACCTGAACCAGGTCCGCGTCTATCTGTACACGGGGACCCGCGCGTGGCAGTTCCGCGACAAGAGCCTGCCGGGAGGCGCCTATTCGTACTCGATGACCCCGTGGGACTTCGACGGCGATAAGAAGACCGACCTCTTGACCGGAAGCCACGTGTATGCCGCGCAGACGCTTCTCTGGAAGAACACGGGCGCCGGCGCGATGACGCCGATCGCCTTTCCCGAGCTCGAGTCCTACGCATTCCATTTCGGAACGCGCCCGGGGACGTTCGGGCGCGACCGGCGGCCGGCGTTCGCCGACGCCTACAGCAAGTTCATGCAGGAGCCCCTGCGCTCGGCGATCGGGGTCAACGTCTATTCGCTCCAGAACGGCTCATGGGCCGTCCACCGGGTGTTCCGCAAGAAGGGCGGAAACGCGTTTCTTTACGCGGTCGCGATGGGGGACTTGAACGGCGACGGCCTGGACGACGTCGTGTTCCCGGACAATGAGCTGAAGAAGTTGCGGATTTTCCTGCAGACTCCGGACGGTCGGTTCGCCGAGATTCCCGCCGCGCAGGAGCCGCCGATCGACTCGCCCGCGCAGTGCATCCGCATCGCGGACGTCAACGGCGACGGTCGCCCCGACCTCGTCATCTCCAAGACGATCGCCTCCTCATCGCCCTCCGATCCCGGTGGCTGGACGGTCTATCTCAACCGGCCGTGAGAAGGGCGTACACACCTGTCCTAAGGGTCAGGATTCTCGGGAGGTTGCGGCACTTTAATGACCCGGAAGCATAAATTTCCGCTTTTGCTCTTGACAGCGCCCTCAGGCGGCCCGAAGATGCCCTCACAGCTCACGAAGATCCAAGCTTTTGACTGAAGTTCGCGTGCATTGGTAAAGCTTTCATCGACTGAGATAGAAAAAAAATAAACGGGAGGTGATGGGATCGCGAGACGGAGGGAAGTCTCAAGCGTGTGTTTTCTCAGCAGTTAATCGTAACGAGGAGATCTCAATGAAGAAAACCCTAGTGACGTGCGCGGTGCTCGTCGCCCTGTTCGCGGTAGCGGGCAGCGCGAGCGCCGTGACGTGCACCGTCGACCAGCGGCCGGCGGCGACCCTGCTCGTCCCCTGGTTCCAGGTGACGTTCAATCCCGACGGCTCCCCGCAGACCACGACCAGCCCGGCGCTCGCGCCGGCGTTCGACACGATCGTGACGATCGGAAACGCCTCCGCGGCGCCGACGATCGCCCACGTCTCCGTGTTCAACGAGCGTTCCGTTCTCGTTCTCGACTTCAACATCGCCCTGACCGGCTTCGACATTCAGGCGATGCGGATGTCCGAGATCCTGCGCGGAAACCTGCCTTCGACCCCGATCAACACCAGCCACGCTTCGGTGGCCAACGACGTCTGCCAGCGCAACACGGCGGCCGCGGTCTATCCGACCGGCTTCCTCCGCGTTCGCCCGCTCTCGCCGACGGCTCCGGAAGACAACACCCTGGCGACGGCCCTCTATCCGGTGCCGGCGTTCACGCAGGGCGGAACCTTCCAGATCGCGACTCTCGACTCTCTCGACACGACGCCCGACTCGCTCGGTTGCACCGCGTCGACGGACGGCGTGATCAGCGGCCTGATCCACGGCTACATCACGATCGACATGGTCAACTACTGCAACCTGTCGAACCCGTCTGACCCGCTCTACTACGCCAACGACGCCATCGGCATGGAGAACAACCTGTGGGGCGAGGTGATCTTCACCTCCTCGACCGGTATTCCCACGTACGGCGCGTCCACGGTCAACATCGAAGCCGACCGCTCCTTCTCGAACCTCGCCAACGGTGGCCAGTTCGACCAGACGCTGACGGCTCGGACCCGCACGTTCTACGGCCGCTACTGGTCGCCGGCGACGGAAGTGTTCTGCACGAACTGCGGTTCGGGCGTCTCTCCGACCGACCTCGCGGTCATCGCTCCGTGGGATCGTGGGTTCGGCGACGAGCGTGAGCCCCTCGGCCTGAAGTACGCGGCTCGCTACTTCGAGGGCGCGGGCATCACCTCCAACTGGATCGTGTGGCGCGCTTCGGCGACCGTCGCCGCGGGTGCTTACTCGGCCACCTTCCTCAAGGACCTGACCACGAGCCAGACCGGCACCGCCGGCGCCTGCTCCTCGGTCGAGCCCATCCCGTCGCTCGTGTTCTTCGACGAAGACGAAAACACCACGACGGTCACCACGGTTCCCCTCCCGTCTCCGCTTCCGCCTCCCGCCGCGGCGATCAACATCCCGCGTGAGACGCAGCGGATCAGCCCCTCCACGTTCCCCCGCCCCTCGGGCGCGATCGCTGGTTGGGCTTCGCTCGAGTTCCGCAACCTGACGACGTCCCCGAACGGGACGGTCCTGGATCAGGCGTGGGTGTCGTACGACTTCCAGGGCTCCGCGGCGTTCCTGTCCGCGGCGGCTCCGGCCACGCAGCTCGATCCTTCGACCTGCAACCCGCTCGGCGTTCCGATCGCGGCTTTCTCGACGGGTGTCAACGGTCCGGTCGCTCCGGTCATCCCCGGTACCTTCACCGGTGGTGGACCCAGCGGTCCGGCTGGCGTCGGCCCGGCTCAGAACAGCCCGCTGTAATACTGGTTTCCATGAGTGGGCGGGACGAAAGTCCCGCCCACTTTTTTTCTCAGTCGTCATCGCGAACCTGATTCCGAACCGGAGATTCAAGATCAATTAACTCGGCCCCCTTTCAAATGCTCTTCACGAAGACTGGAGAGGATCTGAAACGAGGCCAACACCGGATCGAGAAACTGGACGCATGCCCTTTCCCCGGAGGTCTGCCTTGGTGATCTTGAAGTCCCGCCGGTTTGCTCTCGTCGTCTTCAGCGCGGTCGTTTGCGCGGCCCTTTTTGTCGCGCCGCAGTACGCTGCCGCCGTCGATTGCGGAATCCGCGGCACTCAGGACCAGCAGGCACATCCCGCTTACAGCGGCACGCTCCCGAACCTCCTCACGACGGCGAGCGGCGACAAGTACATTTACACGGCGACGGAATGGGGCTTCGCG
>DASQJK010000227.1:0-13570 GCA_035631095.1 Thermoanaerobaculia bacterium | reverse complement strand
AACGGCCTCGTGATGGATCCGTCCTCCTCCGACATCCTGTACGCCGGGGTGGGGCGGCCGGGCACGACCGGCGGCGCCGTTTACAAGACGACGAACGCGGGCGCCACCTGGACGCTGGCGAACAACGGTCTTCCCGACCGCGCGGTGCAGGTGCTCGTGATCGACACCGGGTTCCCCGCGACGATCTACGCGGGGACGAACGGGGCCGGCGTGTTCCGCAGCCGCGACGGAGCCGCGACGTGGGAGCCCGCCAGTGCGGGACTGACGAGCACCGTCATTCAGTCGCTGGCCGTCGCGCGATCGGGCATCGTCTACGCGGGTACGGGTGACGGCGTCTTCCGGAGCGCGGATGCGGGACAGACCTGGACCGCGGCGAGCACGGGCCTGACCGATCGCAACGTTCTGGCACTCGCCGTCGACCCGGCCTCTCCCGACGTCGTCTACGCGGGGACAGCGAGTGACGTTTTCAAGACGAGCGACGGCGGCCGGAACTGGCGTTCGACAGCGCTCGGAAACCGCGGCGTGCTCTCGCTCGCCATCGACCCGGCGGACCCGTCGGTGGTTTACGCCGGCACGTTCTCGCCGCTCGCGGTCGGCAGCCTGTCGGGTTACGGCGTGTACAAGAGCACGGACGCCGGCGCGACGTGGGCTCCCGCGAACTCGGGCATCGAGGGGCTCGCGATCCTGACGCTCGCCGCGGACCCGGCCGGCGGCCTGTTCGCGGGTACCGGGCACGGGGTGTTCCGAAGCACGAGCGGCGGCGGCACGTGGACGGGAGTCAACGAGGGGCTTTCGGACGAAGTCGTGAGCGCGGTCCTCGTAGATCTCCGCTCGCCCACCACGGTGTACGCGGGAACGGTCAACGACAGCGTCTTCAAGATCACTTTCGCCTCGGGCACGGGAGCGTGCACCGCGGGCCCGACGACGCTCTGCCTGAACGGAAACCGGTTCAGCGTTCAGGTCGCCTGGCGCGCCGAGAACCTCGGCACCGCCGGCGCCGGCACGGCCGTGCCTCTCACGGGGGATACCGGATCGTTCTGGTTCTTCACGAGCGGGAACATCGAGCTCGTCATCAAGGTGGTGGACGGGCGCACGTTCAACGGCGCCTTCTGGGTCTTCTACGGCGCTCTTTCGAACGTCTCCTACACGATCACCGTGACCGACACCTTGACCAACGTTCGAAAGATCTATGAGAACCCCCAGGGCCAGCTCGCGAGCGTCGCCGACACGTCGGCTTTTCCCGGAGCGATCGCTTCAGCCGCTTTCCCGCTCCGCTCGCCTCGAGGAAGTCGAACGGTGCCCGCCTCGCCGCTCGCAACCGCGGGAGCCTGCACGGGCGACGCGACGTCGCTCTGCCTGAACGGCGGCCGCTTCCGCGTACAGGTCAACTGGTTCGCGGCGAACATCTCGAGCTCGGGCGCCGGCCAGACCGTACCTTTGACGAGCGACTCCGGCGCGTTCTGGTTCTTCACCCCGGGCAACCTCGAGCTCATCGTGAAGGTCGTCGACGGCCGGTCCGTCAACGGGCACTTCTGGGTTTTCTACGGCGCGCTCTCCGACGTCGAGTACACCATCACGGTGACCGACACGCAGACGGGGACCTCGAGGACCTATTCGAACCCGCAGGGGAGGCTGGCTTCGGTGGCCGATACCGTCGCGTTCTGAAGAATCTAGCTGGCCGCCTCGAGGATCCTTCTCACCTCGTCGAGATCGTTGTACAGGTGCGGAGAGAAGCGCACGGCTCCTTCCCTCGGGGACACGATGATTCCGGCGGCTTCGAAGCGCTTCGCCGCCGCGAACGGCGACTCCTTCGGCGGCGCCGCAGCGAGGATTCCCGAGAGGCGCGGCTCGGGGGAAGCGATCGTCCATCCGAGCTCCGTCAGCCCCTGCGCGAGAGCGCCCGTCGTCTGCCGGATGCGGGACGCGACCTCGGAGGCGCCGATCTCTTCGAGAAGCGCGAGCGATGCGGCGAGCCCGAAGATCTGCCCGGTCGGGATCGTGCCCGGCTCGTAGCGCCGCCCACCCTCGAAGAAATCCAGCCCGTAGTCGAGATAGCTCGTCTTGTGCCGGATGTTCCACCAGCCGCCGAAGGGCGGTGGAATCCGGGCGCGAGCCGCTTCGGCGACGAAGAAGATCGCGCACGCCTCCGGCCCGAGGAGCCATTTGTGCCCGTCGGCGATCAGCACGTCCACGGGCGTCGAGCGAAGGTCGATCGAGAGCGCTCCCAGCCCCTGGATCGCGTCGACGACGAAAAGAATCCCCCGCTCGCGGCAGAACGCGCCGATCTCGTCGAGGGGATACACCCAGCCGTTGTGGAACGCGACCCATGAGATCGCCACGACGCGCGTCCGGGAATCGCAGGCGGCAATGACGTCCTCCGCGCCGACGCGCCCCTCGCGGCTCTTCGCCCGACGAAACTCGACGCCGCGCCCCTCGAGCAGCATCCAAGGATAGACGTTCGCGGGAAATTCCATGTCGTCGCCGACGACGTTGTCGCCGGTCTTCCACGGAAACGCCTGCGCCACGAGGTTCAGGCCCCAGGACGTCGAGGGTAGAAACGCGATCTCTTCCTTCTTCCCACCGATGAAGCGGGCCGCCGTCTCCCGCGCACCCTCGATCCGCGCGTACCAGTCCCGCCAGTCCGCGGCGCCGCGGTCGCGGACATTCTCGTTGTGCGACTCGAGAGCCTCCGCGACGCGGCGCGGCAGCGGCGCGACCGCGGCATGGTTGAAGTAGACGAGCTGCCTTCGGACCGGAAACTCCCGGTCGAGGTTTGCCGCCGACAAGTCGAACGGGAGACTCACCGCCAGGTCACGGCGCGCGCGCGAACGAGAAGGTCGAAGTATTCGGAGACCTCCGCGACCGGAACGGCCCCGTAGAGGGCGGAGAGAGTGTCGCGCACGTCCGACACGGTGCGCCGCCCGTCCGCCAGGTTCAGCGCCTCGAACGCGAGCACGTCTCCGTTCGAACGCGACAGGAGCGCCGCGGAGCGCGGGGCATCCGGCCCGAGGTTCTCGGTGACGAGGTCGAAGTAATAAACGCCGACGGGCCCGCGGACGCCGGCCGCCCGCACCGGGACGCGCGGGTCGTCCGCTTCCCGCCGGCGCACCGCGACGGGACGGGGCGCCTGGGCGCCCGCCGCGGACCGCCCTGCGGCAGGCCAGAGCTCTACGAGCGTCGCCATCGTCCGTTCACCGTCCTCCGCCGCCTGCCGCACGCGCATCGCGACATCCCGCTCCGAGCCGCCGCCGACCCGCGCCATGACGGCCGCCGCGTCCGCCTGCGCGCGGGCCAGCTCGAAGAGCGCGCCCGCCTCGGTTTGCGGCAGGGCCGCGAGCGTCCACGCGATCCCCGCTCCCATGTACGCCACGCGGCCGAGCTTCGTGGCATCGAGGTTCTCTGGTTGGTCCTTGTTGGTGTGGATCGTCACGTCCGGCCAGTCGTGGAAGTACACCATCGGCACGGCGAAGCTCGAGTCCTGGAAGACCTCGTGGTCGCTGCCCATCTCGAGCGCGCGGAAGTCGCCGAGGAAGGCTTCGCGGGAGCCGGGCAGCCACACGAGACCCGCGGCGGGGCTTCCGCCTCGCTCCGCGTACGCGGCGGACGCGCGCACTACGTGATCGAGCCACGCCCGAGCGATCACGTTCACGACGTGCGGGAGCGATCCGGCGGTGCGAGACAGGTGGAACGTCCCCTTCGTCGTCGCGAGAAGGCCTCCCACCATGTCCATGTGGATCCCGGCGGCGAGCCGCCTCGCGATCTCCGGGCGGCTGACGAGCCACGCTTCCGAGCCCGCGATCTCCGGCAGCCAGAGGAACCGGATGGTCCGGACGGGGCGGGGCAGCGTGCCCCGCGCGATCGCGGCGCGAAGAGACCGGGCGACTTCGAAGATGGCCGCGCTTCCCGACGCGTTGTCGTTGGCGCCCGCGGACTGGTGGCAGATGTGCGCGGTCAGCACGATCTCCCGCGCCGACGGATCCGTGCCGGGAATGGTGGCCGACACGACGTCGAAACTCGCCGGGACCATCTTCGCGCGCACGGCCGCATGCAGGACGATCCGCTCGCCCGCCGCGAGCCGGCGCCGGTAGTCCTCGGCTCGCCTCTTCGAGACCATGAACGCGAAGCGGTTCGCCGTCTGGTACGGGGACAGGTGTCCCCACCGCACCAGATCGCGGTCGTCTCCGGACCACGCAGTCGTCTGGTTGGGAAAGTCGGAAAGGAAGCCGGCGGCGCCGCGCTCCTCGCACGCACGCCGATGGACCGACGGAAGCGGACCGTCCGCCAGCACGATCTTTCCGCGCACGTCCTTCCCGGAGTAGTCCTTCGGGTCCACCCCGGCGCCCGCGTCGACGAGCTCCGCGGTGACGTCGGCGTCCTGGCTGTAGTCGGCGAGCGCCACCGGCTCGTCCGGAAACCGCGAAACGACGCGGCGGGCCGGCTCAATCTCGGAAAGCTCCGCCGACACCGGATCCCATCCGAGATAGCTGCGGAAGTGCGCGTACCGTGTCGAGCCGTCGGCCGGGAAGCGGAGCACTTCCGCGCCGGAGAGCCCGGCCTTCGAGAGCTTCTCCTTCATCATGCCGGCGGCGGCCGCGAGCCCCGGAGATCCATGGACGCGGTGGAACCGGGAGAGCTCACGGACGGTCTCGAGCGCGGCATTGCCGTCCACTTCCGCGCGGATCGCCGCGGGGACCTCATCGGGCCAGAAGGGAATCGAACGATCCTGCGCGACGACGGCCGCCGCTGCGGCCAACGGCGCCAGAAGCGCGGCGAGGAGAGATCGCTTCACGACGGGATCAGCGGAAACCGCGGCAATGCCGATTCCCCCTCACATTCCCGCGCCGGACCACCTTCAGAACATGTCCTGGATCGTCACTTCTCTTCGAAGTCCGGTGACAATAAGTATTCGAGCTCCGCTGCGAACTCCGGTAAGTACCGCATTTAAAGAGTTTCCGCTGCTCGCGCACCCGGTCCCGATTTTGCTTTGTTCGTCTCCGAAACAACATCCATTGTCTCACCCTCCGCTCGCGGTCGAGGTGCAGGCAAGAAAAAAGGAGTGGAGATGCGAATCCGACCGTGGGTCGTCGTCTGTCTTGCGATGTCTTTCGGATCGACTCTCCTCGGACAGGAGACCATTTCGAACTGGGGCGCTCCGCCGTATTGGGACGGCGGCGCTTCGACCGCCGTCACGGGTGCCAAGGGGATGATGGGATCGAAGGTCGTACAGTCTGCCGGCTCTCCGATCCTGCCCTTCACGGCCGTCGCTCCTTGCCGGATGTTCGACTCGCGTTCGACGGGATCCTTCGTTTCGGGCTCCAATCATGACGTGACTCTGACCGGCGCTCCCTGCGGCATTCCAGGAACCGCCGTTGCCGTTTCATTGAACGCCACGGTCGCGGACATCGCGGGAAGCGCGAGCGCCGGCGTTCTCGTCGTGAGCCCGACCGGCGGATCGGGCTCGCAGGCGCTGCTCAATTGGATTCCGACGACCGGCCAGGTCTCGAATTCTGCGGTTGTCGTGATCGGAGCGGGCGGCGCCATCAGCTTGACGGCGCAGCAGGGGACTGGAACCGTCGACGTCGTGATCGACGTCAACGGCTATTACGCCCCGCAGGCCGTGGTGACCAGTGTGAACGGGTTGTCGAACGACGTGACGCTCGTCGCGGGAAACAACGTCACGCTCACGCCGACCGGCCAGACCGTGACGATCGCGAGCACAGCTCCCGCGGGTCCCGCGGGTCCCGCGGGTCCCGCTGGCCCGGCAGGTCCGACCGGAGCGACCGGCCTCCAGGGTCCCGCTGGTCCGCAGGGTCCCGATGGGCCGCAGGGCCCGGCGGGCGCGGCCGGTCCTGCCGGTGCGACCGGTGCGACCGGTGCGACCGGTCCTCAGGGACCCCAGGGCGCTCAGGGGGCGCAGGGCGTCCAGGGCGACAAAGGAGACAAAGGGGATAAGGGCGACAAGGGCGACGCGGGGGTTGCCGGCCTCGTGTGGCAGGGCGCCTGGGATCTCAACGTGACGTACGCGGCGGGAGATGCGGTCTCCTTCAACGGGTCGAGCTATATCAGCGTCGCCGGCGGGAATCTCGGAAACCAGCCCGACCTCGCTCCCGCTCAGTGGACCGTTCTCGCGCTGCAGGGCTCGACGGGAGCAGCGGGCGCCACGGGACCGACGGGTCCGACCGGGCCGACCGGCCCCACCGGGCCCACGGGTCCGACGGGTGCAACGGGAGGAACCGGAGCGACCGGTCCGGCGGGGGCCACCGGCCCGCAGGGGCCTCAGGGCGTTCCGGGCTATGCGGCCAAGGGGACGGGAACGACGAATGGCGGCGGCGTCGCGACGATCTCGGATCCTTCGATCACGGCGTCATCCATCATCATGGTGACTTACACCGGAAACGTCACGGTCACGATCCCCCTCACGGTGCACGGGCAGACGACCGGGAGCGCGCAGGTGCGCGGCGACGGCAGCAAGAACTTCGCGTGGGTGTCCTACAACTGAGGTCTGTCGAAACAGCAGAAAGCCCCGCCGCGAGGCGGGGCTTTTTTTTTGCTCGAGACGAGCGGATTCGAGCGGACCTCTACTGAGCGACGGTGAAGGGGACCATCGCTCCGGTCTTTTCCCACGCCATGGCGATCTTTCCGCCCTTTTCGGTCATGTCGACGAAACCGATCGTGAACTGGTCGTGCGACACGGCGGGCTTGACCATCGTCATCGGCACACGGACGACGTCGAACTTCGGGTCGTATCCGTACGCGCCCCAGATCTTCGTCTTCTCGTTCGCGTCGTACTTCTCCTGCGTCGGCTGCGTCGACACGATGAGCGTCCACGCAGGCTCCTTGAGATCCACGAAGAGGTCGTACTCGCCGGGCGCGAGCCGCTTGCCACCGATCTCGAGAGGCACTTCCGTCTTGAGCTTCGTGGTCTGGTTGGCTCCGGCGCGCCAGACCGGCGCTCCCGCGAGGACCTTCTTGCCGTAGTCGGCGCCCTTGCCGAAGATGTCGGAACGGCCGCGAAGCATCGGGCGGCTGTACTCGATCTCGATCCACTTTCCGCCGGAGTAGCGCTGGTTGCCGTCCTTGTCGGGCGCGCTCCAGGTTCCGCCCACCTGAGTGGCCGCCGTGCCCGGCGGGCTCGCCGCGCGCCTCGGCGCCGCCGGAGCGGCCGGGGCGGAAGTCGCGGTCGTGGACGAGCCGGGGGCGGGGGTCGTCGTCTGCCCGAGGGCGACGGCTCCGCCCGCCAGAAGGGCTGTCACGAAAATCCAACTGCGTCGCTGCATGGTTCTCCTCCTGCTCAATTCGGTCTTTACTCGTCGCTCTTTGAGATCTTTCTCTGGGGCGCCAGTCTATTTGAAAAGGGTAGAATCCGCCCCGCTTTCCCATGAAGTACGCGCTCGAAAAAGCCGGACGCGGGTTCGTCATCGCGACGCCGCTCGCGGCGCTCGCGATCGCGATTCTGCTGTCGGGCGGCGCCCGCGCGCTTCCGACCGAAGTCGGCACCGGTGACCGGCTCGCCTACGCCATCACCGGAGCGCGCGTGATCGCCCTTCCCGGAAGGGTCTTCGATCCAGGCGTCGTCGTGATTCGCGGGGGAGTGATCGAGGCGATCGGCCCCGCGGGTTCGACGAGTATTCCTCCCGACGCGCGCGTCTTCGAACGGAAGGGAAAGGTCGTGCACGCCGCGTTCGTGGACCCTTACGTGAGCGCGGACCGGCTGGCGGGACGCCGCCCGCGCGCGCCGGTCGACGACGAGGACGCCGAGGGCGCGTTCCCGGCCGGCCGCGGCGGCGCGGGCGCGGCCGCTTCCGGAGCTCCTCCCCCCGACCCCGCCCACCCGGAGCATCGGGTCGTCGAGACGCTGCGGGTCGTCGAACGAGTCGCGGAGTCTTACCGGCGCGCGGGCTTCGCGGTCGTCGGGGCCGCGCCGTCGTCGGGCATCCTCCGCGGGCGCGGTGCCGTGGTGACCCTCGGAGAAGGACCGCTCGAGGGCCGCATCCTCTCGGCCGACGACGCGCATTACGCGACTCTCGACCCGGAGAGGTTGGACTTCGGGAGCTTCTCCCGCGCCGTTTACCCCGCCTCGAAGATGGGCGCCGTCGCGCTCGTCCGGCAGACCTTCGCCGATGCGCTCTGGTGGCGCGACGCGCAGGCGGCGTACTCGCGCAGGCCCGCGGGGCAGCGGCGGCCCTCCTGGGAGGCGGCCCGCGCGGCCCTGGTCGGCGCGGCGGAGGGCCGCGAGCCGGTCGTGTTCGAGACGGGAGACGTCCTCTCCCTTCTGCGCGCGGAGAAGCTCGCGAGGGAGCTGAAGCTGCGGGCGCGCTTCGTGACGGCCGGCGACGAATACCGCATGCGGGCGGTGGTTCTCGCGTCGAAGCCGGACCTCATCGTGCGCGTCGACTTTCCGCGCCCCGTCCGGCTCGACGACGACGCGGAGTGGATGGAAGTGCCGCTGGAGCGGCTCCGGCGTTTCGACCGCTCGCCTTCGAACCCGAAGTGGCTCCGAGATGCGGGCGCCTCTTTCTCTCTGACGACGGCAGGGCTCGAAGAGGTCGACGACTTTTCGCGGCGGGTGCGGGAGGCGATCGCGCGAGGGCTGTCGAAAGACGACGCACTGGCGGCTGTTACGGTCGTGCCTGCCCGGCAGCTCGGGTTCGCCGATCGGCTCGGGACTCTGGAAGCCGGAAGGTTCGCCAACCTGGTCGTCGAGACCGGCGAGCCCTTCGCGGAATCCACGCGGGCGACCGAGATATGGATCGACGGGCGGCGGATCGAGATCCCGGAACGGCGCGCGGCCGCGGGCAGATCGCCGGGCGGCGAGCCCCGGTACGAAGCGGACTCGCGTCCCCTTCCGGGTCCGGAAGCGGGGCCGCTCGCGTCGCCGAAGGCGGTGGTGATCCGTCACGCGACGGTCTGGACGCAGGGACCCGCGGGTGTGATCGACGACGGCGATCTGGTCGCAGTGGGTGGAAAGATCACCGCCGTCGGCCGCGCGCTCGCCGCTCCTTCGGGCGCGGTCGAGATCGACGGGCACGGCATGCATCTGACTCCCGGGATCGTCGACTGCCACTCGCACACGGCGGTCGACGGACAGGTCAACGAAGGGACGCATGCGGTCTCCGCGGAAGTGCGGATCCAGGACGTCATCGACCCGCTCGACGTCGCGGTCTACCGCGAGCTCGCCGGCGGGACGACGACGGCGAACGTGCTGCACGGCTCGGCGAACGCCATCGGTGGGCAGAACGCGATCCTGAAGTGGCGATGGGGATCGGCTCCGGACGAGTACCTCCTCGCGGGCGCCCCGCCGGGGATCAAGTTCGCGCTCGGCGAAAATCCGAAGCAGTCGAACTTCCAGAACCCGAGGCCGCGATACCCCGCGACACGGATGGGTGTCGCGAATCTCATCCGGGAGCGTTTCCTCGCCGCGCGCGACTATCGCCGCCGGCAGGAGGAGTACCGGAAGGCGGCGGCGGTCAAGGGCGCCGCGCCGGTGCCGCCCTCGCCGGACCTGCAGCTCGAAGCCATCGCGGAGATTCTCGAGGGCAAACGCCAGATCCACTGCCACTCCTATCGGAAGGACGAGATCCTCGAGGTGCTCCGCGTGGCGGAGGAGTTCGGCGTGAAGGTCGCCACCCTCCAGCACGTCCTCGAGGGATACAAGGTCGCCGACGAGATGGCCAGGCACGGCGCCGGCGGGTCCACGTTCTCCGACTGGTGGGCCTACAAGCCGGAGGCGTACGACGCGATTCCGTACAACGGTGCGCTCATGCGGGAGCGCGGGGTCGTCGTCTCCTTCAACTCGGACTCGGACGAGCTGGCGCGGAGGCTCAACTGGGAAGCGGCCAAGGCGGTGCGCTACGGCGGAGTCCCTCCGGCCGACGCGCTCGCGTTCGTCACGTCCAACCCGGCGAAACAACTCGGGATCTTCCAGCGCGTTGGCTCTCTCGAGCCGGGCAAGGATGCGGACTTCGTGCTCTGGAGCGGCGACCCGCTCTCGACCACCTCGATCGCCATGCAGACGTGGGTGGACGGTCGCAAGTACTTCGACCGGGCCGCCGATCTCGCGGGACGGCCCGCGCTCGAGAAGGAAAAGGCGGACCTGATCGCCCGCGCGAAGAAGACCGTCGACCTCGAGCGGCGGCGCGCCCGACCCTCCGAAGCGGAGGGAGCGGCCGCTCCGGCCGGCCCCGATCGCCCGATCGCGCCGGCGCCGAGCCGGCCGCCGGAGGAACCGGAGCGCCGGCCTTCGCCGCCTCCCAACGTGACCCCCGCGCGGCCCACGCCGGGCCCGACCCCGGGAGCGAGGTGAGCATGCCGGGGATGAGTCGCTGGTTGATCGGCGCGATGCTCGTCCTGGCAGCGAGCCTTCGTCCCGCGGCGGGGGAGACGATCGCGCTCGTCGGCGGCACCGTGCACCCGGTCGGAAGCGGCGACGTGGCGAACGGCACCGTCGTGATCCGCGACGGCCGCATCGTCGCGGCGGGAGCCGGGATCGCCGTGCCCGCGGACGCAAAGCGCGTCGACGTTTCCGGCAAGCACGTCTATCCGTCTCTGTTTCCGGCTGTCACGGTTCTCGGTCTGGTCGAGATCTCTTCCGTGCGGGGCACGACCGATACGACCGAGCTCGGCGACGTCAATCCGCAGGCGCGCGGCGACTTCGCGATGAACTTCGACTCCGAGCTCCTGCCCGTCGCCCGGTCCGCGGGAATCCTCGTGGCGGGCGTCACGCCGATCGGGGGAATCGTCTCGGGCTCGCTCGCCGCCATGAACCTCGAGGGGTGGACGCGGGAAGACGCGACCATCAAGGCGCCCGCGGCGATCCTCGTAGTCTGGCCGAGCCTCACGATCGACCGGTCTCCCACGGCGCGCCTTTCCGTCCGGCTCCAGGAGCGGCGGCGGGACGAGGCCCTGGAGAAGCTTCGGGAGGCGTTTGCCGAGGCTCGCGCCTACGCCGCCGCTCGGAGCGCCGAAGGAAAGAGCGGAGTGCCCCGCCACGACTTCGACGCCCGGCGGGAGGCGCTCGTCCCGGCCGCCGAGGGCCGGGTCCCCGTGATCGTCGCTGCCCACACCGTGCGTCAGATCCGGGCCGCGATCGCGTGGCTCAAAGAGGAGAAACTGACCGGCGCCCTTTTCGGCGTCGAAGACGGGTGGCGGATCCCGGACGAAATCGCGAAGTCCGGGCTCGCCGCGATCGTCCAGTCGCTCCCCCTGCCGGAGCACGCCGACGATCCCTACGACGCGAGCTATGCAAATGCGGGAGTCCTCGCCCGGGCCGGGGTGCGGGTCGCGTTCAACGACGGCGCGACGGCTTTCACTGCGCCGACGGTGCGGGACCTGGTCCACCAGGCGGCCGCCGCCGTCGCATACGGGTTTCCAAGGGAGAAGGCGGTGGCGGCGATGACCGTCGAACCCGCCCGCATCCTGAACGTGGCCGACCAGCTGGGGACATTGGAGCCCGGCCGGAGAGCCACGCTGATCGTCACCGACGGCGACGTCCTCGACCTGCGCTCCCACGTGGTGGCGGCGTACCTCGACGGCCGGCTGCTCGACCTGACCGACAAGCAGAAGAAGCTGTGGGAGAGATATCGGGCGCGGCCCAAGAAGCAGCCATGAACTGGCTTTTCAAGGAGGAGCCGACCCACTACTCCTGGGACGATCTCGTCCGGGACAGGAAGACGGTCTGGTCCGGGGTGCGCAACCCGGTCGCGCAGAAAAACCTGCGATCCGTGAAGAAGGGCGATCGGATTTTTTTCTACCACACCGGTGACGAGAAGGCGGTCGTCGGAGAGACGAGGGCGGCCGGCGATGCCTATCCCGACCCCGGCGATGCTGCGGGAAAGCTGTACGCCGTCGATGTCGTCCCCGTCCGCAAGCTGGCGCGTCCGGTGACGTTGAAGGAAATCAAGGCCGTCGCCGCTTTTCGGGACTTTCCCCTCGTCCGGATCTCCCGGCTTTCGGTGATGCCGGTGACCGAGGCCGAGTGGGCCCGGATCGAGAAAATGTCGCAGAAGAGTCCCGCTTAGCTTCCTCGGACCGCTTCCTTCTCGCGGCCATGCGGTGGATGGGCGCGAACCGTGCAAACTTCTCCTTCGATGGCCGTCGAGACCGTCTTGAACGCCCGGGTGCCCGTCAAGATCTGGACCGACCACGTCGAGCCGGAGGCGATGGCGCAGCTCAAGAACACGGCCGCGCTGCCCTTCGTCTTCCGTCACGTCGCCGCCATGCCGGACGTGCACCTGGGAAAGGGCGCGACCATCGGCAGCGTGGTGGCCACGAAGGGCGCGATCTGTCCGGCCGCGGTCGGCGTGGACATCGGGTGCGGGATGGCCGCGCGGAAGACCTCCTTTCCGGCGGAGCGGCTGAGCGCGGCGGACCTGAAGAAGCTGCGGGCCTCGATCGAGCGCGAAATCCCGGTCGGCCGTGAGAGGAGGCGGGAGCCCTTCGAGAGCGCCTCCGCCTGGATGAAAAAACGGGGCCGGCCGAACGCCTCCCGCGACGACGGGGCCCTGGCGGACCGCGCGCTTCACCAGCTGGGGACGCTCGGGGGCGGCAACCACTTCATCGAGATCTGCGTCGACGCCGACGACGGGATGCTCTGGGTGCTCCTGCACTCCGGAAGCCGGAATGTGGGAAAGACGGTGGCCGAACGGCACATCGGGCGCGCGAAGGGAGCGATGAAGCGTCTCTCCGAGAGCCTGCCGGATCCCGACCTCGCGTACTTCCTCTCGGGCACCCGCGAGTTCGAGGAGTACCGGCAGGACCTCGAGTGGTGCCAGGAGTACGCGAGGAAGAACCGCGACATCATGATGGACCGCGTCCTCCGGCAGCTCGCGTTCGCGGTGGGGCTCGACGGCGACGTCTCACACCTCGGCATCACGATGGCAGTCAACTGCCACCACAACTACGTCGCGGACGAGGTGCACTTCGGAGAGCGCGTCCTGGTGACCCGAAAGGGCGCCATCCGGGCCGGAGAAGGGGAGCTCGGGATCATCCCGGGCTCGATGGGAACCTCGTCTTTCATCGTTCGCGGGCTCGGAAACCGCGAGGCCTTCGAAAGCGCGCCGCACGGCGCCGGGCGCGCCATGTCGCGAGGGGAGGCGAAGCGCCGGTTCTCCTGCGAGGACCTCCAGACGCAGACCGCGGGAATCGAGTGCCGCAAGGACTCGGGTGTCGTCGACGAGATCCCCTCGGCCTACAAGCCGATCGAGTCGGTCATCGAGAAGTCGAGCGATCTCGTAGAGGTGGTTGCCCGTCTCAAACAGGTCGTGTGCGTGAAGGGCTAGGAGGGAACGTGAGAAAGAGCGCCGCAACGAAAAGTCCGAACCCCGGGATCGACACGAGCGAGGAGCGCTTCCCGACGCCGGACCGCTTCACGATGTCGGGAAAGCGGGTCGGCGACATCTGCTTCGAATGCGAGTGCCGGATCCTCCAGATCGGCGGCCCGGACGGGATGCTGCTCGCCTGGTGCGATTGCGACTTTCCCGAGGACCACGGAGAGATGGAAATCTGGTAGCCGACTCCCGACTCCCGACTCCCGACTCCCGACTACCGACTACCGACTACCGACTACCGACTC
>DASQJK010000226.1:0-8213 GCA_035631095.1 Thermoanaerobaculia bacterium | reverse complement strand
CGCTCCTGATCCTGATCGCCGTAGGGGGCGCCATCGCGATCTCGGCCTATCGCGCCCGCCGGATCGCGGACGCGAAGATCGCCGAGGACCTGAAGAAAGCCGGACCCGCCTGGGAGTCGTTCGAGCAGAACCGCTATGCCGGCCTGCAGCGGGCGCTCGCGGTCGTCGTCAACAACGCCGGAATCATCTCGATGATGACGAGCGAGGTCGATCCCGCGACTGCGTTCGACACGCTGAAAAACGAGCAGGCCTCGAGCACCCGCGCCGACTTTTTGATCGCGGTCAACCCGCAGGGCACCGCCTTCATCCGCACCGACAAGCCGCTTCCCTATTCGGCCGACCTCTCGCGCGTACCCACGATCTCGGGGGCGCTCGAAGGCGAGAAGACCGCCGGGATCTGGCTGTCCGGCGGGAAGCTCTACAACGTCGTCGCCGCCCCCGTGCTCGAAGGCGGCACACGGATCGTCGGCGTGATCGCCGCCGCGTTTCAGATCAACGACGAGGTCGCGATCGCGTTCAAGTCGCTGATGAACGCGGAGGTCCTCTTCCTCGCGGACGCCGGGAAACCCTCTGAGCGCGCGAAGCCGGCGCTGGCGGCGTCGACACTGCAGGAGCGCAGCCGTCCGCTCGTGGATTCCGTCAACAGGCGTCCGGATCTGGTCGACGCGGTTCTGCGCAAAGGGAAGACGATCGGGCCGCTCGCGCTCGATTCCGGCGGCGAAACCTATCTCGCGTACTTCCTGCCGATCCGTTCCTCGACCGACGCGCTCGTCGGGACTGCCGTGGCGATGCGAAGCCGCGAGAAGGAGCTCGCCGCGTTCCAGACGATTCAGAACACGCAGATCCTCGTCGGCATCGCCGCGCTCGTCGTCGCGTTCGTCCTGTCGTTCCTCTTCGCGCGGCGGATCACCGGTCCCCTCGCCCGCCTCCTGCGCGCCACCGAAGAGGTGCGCGTGGGAAACCTCGAGACGCCGGACTTGCCCATCGACTCGCGCGACGAGATCGGGATCCTCGCCCGCTCGTTCCGCGCGATGCTCGAGGAGCTCAAGGAAAAGGAGGCTCTCGAGAAATACCTCGGCGCACTGACGATGAATCTCGGCGACGACGCGAGCACCGTCGTCGCGAGCGGCCGCCGCCAGACATCCGAGACGATGCCGGGCTTCGGCCCCGGCGCGACGCGGAGCCTCGAGCCGCAGGTCGGATCTCTCTTCGCGTCCCGGTACGAGATCCAGTCCGTCCTCGGAAAGGGCGGAATGGGAATCGTGTACAAGGCGCTCGACCGCGATCTCGAAGACATGGTGGCGATCAAGACGCTGCGGGGCGAGGCGCTTTCCGCCGACCCCACGCTTCTCGACCGCTTCAAGCAGGAGATCCGGCTCGCGCGGAAGATCACCCATCCGAACATCCTCCGAACGCACGACCTCGGCGAGACGGGCGGAGTCCGGTACCTCTCGATGGAGTTCGTGAAGGGGATCACGCTGAAGCACCTCGTCGAACAGGACCAGCTCCTTCCGGTGCCGGTCGCTCTGCGGATCGCGAAGCAGATGTGCGCGGGGCTCGCGGCGGCCCACGAAGTGGGCGTCATCCATCGCGACATCAAGCCGCAGAACATCATCATCGAGCCGACGGGCGGCTTGAAGATCATGGACTTCGGGATCGCCCGCCTGACGCAGGACCGCGGGATGACGGCCACGGGGACCGTCGTCGGAACGCCGGATTACATGTCGCCGGAGCAGGCTCGGGGAGTGGCGCTCGATTTCCGCTCCGACATCTACTCGATGGGAGTCGTCCTCTACGAGATCTTCACCGGCACGCTGCCCTTCGAAGGGGACACGCCGATCGCCGTCGTGCTCAAACACGTGCAGGAGAAGCCTCCCGCGCCCCAGTCGAAGAACCCCAAGATCGACCCGCGGATCGCGTCCATCATCCTGAAGTGCATGGAGAAGGACCCTGCCAACCGCTACCAGTCGGTCAACGACCTTTACGAGGCGCTTACGAGGGTCACGGCCGCCGCCGCATGAGCGGCGGTAGACGGCTGACGGCAGACGACCGTTGCGCGGGCTGTTTCTCGCCGCTCTCCTGTCAGCCCTGTTCGGCGGGGCGGCGATCGCTCAGGAGTCGGAATATTTTCCCGAGGAGGAGAAGCCCCGGCTCGTCTTCCAGTGGGATTTTCTGGCGCGCTACGACCGCGTCGAGAAACTGATTTTCCGCCCCAGTATCTTCCGCGGCAGGTTCGAGGCGAGACCGGAGCTCGATTTCGTCGTGTCGCAGCGGTTCCGGATCGGCGCGCGCGCCGTGGCGGACGTGGGGACCGACTCCAACGCCACGAACGACCTCAACTTCGACAACTACCGTTCCAATGGGTTGGCGCTCGAGCGGTACTTCGTCGAAGGCAAGCCGGGTCCCCTGGCTCTACGGCTGGGGAGCTTCGGTATGCCGCTCGTCGCCACCGACATGCTCTGGGACCACGACATCCAGACGCTCGGCGGCTCGGCGGCGTGGGAAATTCCGCTCGGCGCCTCGACTCTCACTCTTGCGGGCGGAGGCTTCCGCGGGCCCCAGCGCGAGGGCGATCGCACGCGCGTGGCCGCCGGACAGGTCGTGTGGCGGATGGGCGATCCGAATTCCTTTTCGGTGGAGGCCGCCGCGTCGTACTGGGACTTCGATCCGCGCAACCTTCGTCCGCTGTTCGGGCGCCAGAACTACTTCACCGTGGATTCTTCGGGCGTCCTGCGGTTCGGCTCGCGCTACCAGATCGTCGACGGGATCCTCCGCGTCCGTTTTCCCGCCGGCAGGATTCCGGTGCTCTTGTCGCTCGACGGCATCGTCAATGCCGGAGCTCGCGGGCTGGGGGAGGACGAGGGAACGGCGTTCGAGGGTTCGATCGTCGTCGGCGGCGTGGGCACCCCCGGCGACGTTCGCGCGTTCTATACCTTCCAGCACGTCGAGCGGGACGCCCTGCTCGGCGCATACAACACCGACGACTGGTGGTTCCACACGTGGTACGAGGGGCACCGGTTCGCGCTCGCCTTCACCGTGTACCCGCGCGTCTTCATTCAGGCGACCGGGATGATCCAGCGGCGGCTCGACCGACAGAATCACCTCAATCGTGTGACGATCGACCTCGTGAAGATGTTCTAGGAGCGGCCGTGCGGTGTCGGCTCTCAGCTGTCAGCTGCCGCAGGGCATACAATTCCCTCGATCCATGATGAACAAGTCGATCGTCGCCTGCCTCGAGGACCTCTTTTTTCGCTCGAAGATCGACGCGACGGCGCGTCACTTGAACGTGAACGTGCGGTTCAGCGACGCCGCGGGGCTCCAGCGTGCCTGCGCCGAGCCGGGCACGGCGGCCGTTCTCATCGAGCTGAACGACGGAGCCCTCGACGCGGTCGAGAAGCTCCGCGCCAGCGCGGAGACCCGAGCGCTTCCGGTGATCGGGTTCCTGTCGCACGTAGACCGCGATCTCGCAAAGCGTGCGGAGTCGGGCGGCGTCACCCGCGTCCTGCCGCGGAGCCAGTTCTCGGAGAACCTTCCCGACCTGCTCATGGACCTTCTGGCGCCGGGAACGAAACGGGAAGTTCAGGAAGAGCCGGAGCTCCCGGACGAGTGACGAGAGAATTCAGTCGGAGAGACCAATGAGCGGTACCAGCCGGCGCGATCTCTTCAAGGGCGCGGCTCTTCTTCCGATCGCCGCGCAGATCAAGAGCGGAAATCCCCCCGTGCCGGCCCGTCCCGGGATCCGTCCCCGCGTGGTCTCCTCGGCGAACGGCCTCGAAGCCGTCCGCAAGGCCTACTCGATGATCGCGGCGGGGAGCGACCCTCTCGACGCGGTGATTGCCGGGGTCAACATCGTCGAGGATGACCCGGAGGACGTGACCGTCGGCTACGGCGGAATTCCGAACGAGGAGGGCGTCGTGCAGCTCGATGCGTCCGTGATGGACGGGCGCACGATGAAGTCGGGCGCCGTAGGCGCGCTCGAGCGCATCAAAAATCCTTCGAAGGTCGCGCGCCTCATCATGGACCAGACCAATCGCGCGTTCCTCGTCGGCGAAGGAGCGCTGAAATTCGCCCGCGCCCACGGTGTTCCGGAGCAGAACCTGCTGACGGAGCGCTCCCGGAAGATCTGGCTCTACTGGAAGGAAAAGCTCTCGAACATCGACGACTGGATGGAGCGCGGAGACGAAGAGCAGAAGGACCCCGACATCAGGTGGTACATCGACAAGTACGGAGTTGAGGACTTCCGCCCGCAGGGGACGATCAACTGCAACGCGGTGACGGCGAACGGCGACATCGTGGGAACGACGACGACGTCCGGTTTGTTCTTCAAGTTGCCCGGCCGGCTCGGAGATTCGCCGGTCATCGGGGCGGGCCTCTACGTCGACGGAGAAGTCGGCGCCTGCGGCTCGACGGGCTGGGGGGAGGGAAACATCCGCTTGTCCGGATCGCACGCGGTGGTCGAGCTCATGCGGCAGGGCAAGTCCCCCGAACAGGCGGCCCTCGCCGTCCTCGAACGGGTCGTCAACGGCGCGAAGTATTACCGCGACAAGAGCGGGCAGCCGGACTACAACATCAACTACTACGTCGTGAACAAGCGGGGCGAGTACGCGGGCGCGTCCATCTGGAACGGCTCGTACGGCGCTTCGAAAAACTTCCATCCAGCGCGGTTCGCCGTCGCGGACGCAGGCGGGGCGAGGCTCCAGGAGTCGGCGTACCTCTTGAAGAGGAAAGCGCCGTAGAGAGTCTTGAGTTTTCAGTTTCGGGGAACTGACAACTGATGACTGACAAGCCCCTCATGCGCTCCCCCCGTCACGTCCTTGCGGACTGGTTCATCCGGCAGATCACGCGGCCGCGACACAACTACCGGCGATTCCTCTACAACGATCCCCAGAAGCTGAAGGCGACGATCGCCGCCGGCGACGTCCTTCTCGTCGACGGAGACCAGCGGGTCTCGCAGGCGGTCAAGTACCTCACGCAGTCCTCGTGGTCGCACAGCGCGCTCTTCATCGGAGACGCGCTCCTGCGCGGCGATCCCGGGCGAGCGGCAGAGGTGCGCCGGCGGTTCGGACGCGAGGCCCGTTACCTGATCGTCGAAGCCCTCGTCGCGGAGGGAGTCATCGTTTCTCCCATCGTCAAGTACATCGACTACAACATCCGTATCTGCCGTCCGCGCGGTTTGCGGCCGGAGGACCGCGACGCCGTGATCGAGTACGTGCTCGCGCGGCTCGGCCACACGTATGACCGGCGCAACTTCCTGGACCTGACGCGCTATCTGCTGCCCTTCCACCTCGTGCCGGCGCCGTTGAAGGAGGACGCCCTCCATTTCGGCAGCGGGATGGCAACCGAGACGATCTGCTCGACGCTCCTCGCGGAGGCATTCGGCAAAGTGCGGTTTCCGATCCTTCCCCAGCAGGTGCGCGAGCGTCCCCGAACGCCGGGCGAGCGCTTCCGGCAGCAGATCCTCGGCCGCCCCACGAAAAGGGCGTACAGCGGGCTCCTTCGCGCACGCCACCCGACTCTCTGCGTGCCGCGGGACTTCGACCTCTCACCCTATTTCGACGTCGTGAAGTTCAACGCCCGGGATCTCGCGGCGTTCGACTACAAGACGCTCGAGTGGGAAGAGGCGGCGACTCCGGAGATCCCGCGCGAAGCGCGGCATACGCACGAAGTGGAGAAGAAGAAGGCGTGAGGAATCAGCTGTCAGCTCCCGGCTGTCAGCGATCAGCTCGGATTCGAGCGGCCTCCTGAAAGGATCGAATTGACCGCGTCGAGCCTGCGCTCCAGAACTTTTCTCAACCTCGAGACTTCGGTCTCGTTGGCGGGAAACCGGACGCTGTCGCCCTGGAACTCGAAGCGCAGCACCGCGTCGCGGTCCTCGGGCATGAGCCCCAGCATTCCCGCGCGATAGGCGCGCATCCACTCGGGAGAAGGTTCCGAATCGAGCCGGGCCCGGTAGTAGGTCCGCCCGTCGGGAGCCGGACCTTCCGCGAACGGCGCCTCCTGGGAGAGATACACCCGGTGGGTCGGAGCGGCCTCGCCCGGCCGGCGGCGAATCGGTTTTCTGTATTGAGGTCTGCGAGGAATAAGAGCCTCCGTCGTTGCGCGGGGATTTTGTCACAAGTTTCCGCGTCCTTGCGGTTCCTTTGTCATCCTGAGGAGCGGAGCGACGAAGGACCTGCCCTCTCCCTCGACGCGGGCCCCAAAGGCCCTTCCGTGACAGGGCGGTTCCTTCGCTTCGCTCAGGATGACAGGGAAAGAAGCAGCTCGGGCTCGGGCCGCTGATCGCTACCCGGCTATCTTCGAGAACGTCCCTGCCGACACGATCGTGAAGGCGTCCGGGTGGACCAGGCGCGAAATCGCTTCGTTCGCTTGTTCGCGAGTGACCGCGGAGACTCGGGCTGCGAAGTCGTCGAGGTACGGAAGGCCCAGGCGATAGTAGATCGCCGCGTCGATGGCCTGCGCGATCCCCGCGTTGGAGGCGAGGTCGACTTTGAATTTTCCGATACGCGAGCTCTTCTCGTCGGCGAGCTCTTTTTCCGTCATGCCTTCGCGGAGGAACTTGCGGATCTCGTCGAGGGTCGAGGCGACAGCGGCGTCGCGCATCTCGGGCTTGACCGTCACGCTGACCACGTAAGGTCCGGGCACGTGGGTCGCGTGGAAGCTCGAGTGGATGCCGTAGGTGAGGCCCTCGACGTCGCGCACGCGCACGCCGAGGCGCGACGAGAGCGAGGACTGACCGAGCGCCGAGTTGGCGAGCACGCACGCGAGGTACGACGGGTCCGTCCTCGTGAGGGAGCCGGGGAGCGCGAGGACGACGTCGGCGTTCGCCTTGTCGGGCATCTCGACCGTTTCGGAACGAGGGACGGCCTGCGGGATCGCGATCGCCGGAAACTCCTCGGCCGGGCCGGGTTTCCAGTCGCCGATCTTCCTCTCCAGAAAATCCAGGATGCGCTCGGAGTCGACGTCTCCGACGACGACGAGACGGAGGGTCTCGGCTCCGTACCGCGCCTCGTAGAACGCCTGGAGATCGGCCCGCGTCATCGATTCGATCCGCGCGATCCGCTCGTCTCCCGTGCGGCGGTGGAACGGATGGCCCGGCGGATAGATCCGCCGGGCGGCGGTCTCCTGCGCGCGAACGGACGTCTGGTCCTGCTGCTGGCGGATCGCGCCGACCAGGCGCTTTTTCTCCTTGTCGAGCTCGTCCTGCGGAAAGACCGGCTTGCGGAGGACCTCGATCAGCCTGTCGAGGAGCAGGTCCACGTCGCGCGAGAGGGAGGCGCCGGCGATGTCGGCGCCCACGGGATCCGACGCGTCCGCGGAGATCGAGAGCGAGGCGCCCCGGCTCTCGAGGTCTTCCGCGAGCTGGAGCTTGTTGCGGAGCTCCGTGCCCTTGGTGAGCTCTCCCGCCGTCATCGACGCGATGGCGCGGCGGTCCGGGGGGGCGAACAGCGGGCCCGCGTAAAAAGAGCCCGAGACGGCCACCGTCGGATTGAAGTGGTTCTCGAGGACGAAGAGCTCCGCGCCGTTGGAAAGCTTGCGGCGCGTGACCTGCTCGACGAAGGTCGGCCGGGTCACTCCCCCTCCTCCTCGGCGGCGCCGGCTGCGTCGGGATTCGTGGCTGCCCCCGGCTTCGGGAGAAACGTCCCGACGGTCAGCCCGTCGTCGACGAAGTACTTCTCCGCGACGCGCCGCACATCCTCCGTGGTGACCGCGCCGATCGCGGCCGTGTAATCCGCGTACCACTCCCAGCTCGCCACGGCGATCGCCTCGGAAAGCGACGCCGCGATCTGGTCGGTCGAGTCGCGGTCGAAAATGACTTCCGCCTCGATCTGGGTCCGCGCTTTCGCGAGCTCGGCTTCGGCGATGCCCTCCTTCGCGACGCGGGCCGCCTCGGAGCGGATCACGGCCTCGACGGCCGAGACCTCGACGCCGGGCCGGACGGGCGCGAACACCGAGAAGAGCGCGGGATCGCGGAGCTGCCAGGCAACCACGGTGACGGACAGGGCGAGGCTGTGCTCGACCAGCGCCTGATAGAGCCGCGAAGTCACGCCGCCACCGAGGACGTTTCCGAGAACGGAGAGCGCGTGCGTGTCGGGGTGGAGGGCCTGCACGGTCTTCCACGACGCGGAGCACCAGGCCACCTGTCCCGCTCGGCGCACGATGAACCGGCGCTCCCCTTCCTGCGGCGGCTCGACCGTGTAGACGGCCGGGATAGG
>DASQJK010000225.1:0-4076 GCA_035631095.1 Thermoanaerobaculia bacterium | reverse complement strand
CCACGATGACGTCGTCCTGACCGCTGTAGCGCCGGAGGAGAACGGTGAACGCGGCGAGGGACGCCATGAAGAGCGTGACTCCCTCAGCGCGGCAGAAAGTCTTCAGGCGACCCGCGACGGAAGGCACGATGGTGAACTGGCGCCTGCCGCCCCGCAGGGTCGCCACCGGCGGCCGCGGGTGATCGGTCGGGAGCTCCAGCACGGGCAATTCGCCTTTGAGCTGCTCCTGCCAGTATTCGAGCTGCGACTGCATCTCGCCGCTTCGCAACCATTCGCGCTGCCACTCCGCATAATCGCCATACTGGATCGGGAGACGCGGCAGCGACGGTTCGTGTCCGAGAGAGAAAGCCTCGTAGAAAGAGGCGAGCTCGCGAAAGAGAATGGTGCGCGACCAGGCGTCGCTGACGATGTGGTGAAGCGTGCAAAAGAAGACGGCTTCCTCCGCGCGAACGCGGAGGAGACCCGCGCGAAAAACGGATCCTCGCGCGATATCGAACGGTTTCTTCGCCTCTTCATGGACACGACGCGCGACTTCCGCGTCTTTTTCCGACTCCGCGAGCATGGTCAGATCGTCGATCGGAAACGGGACTTCTCCGGGAGGGTCTATGACCTGCACGGGGGTTCCGTCGACCTCCGGAAAGCGCGTGCGAAGAGTCGCATGCCGGTGGACGACCGAGGTCACCGCCCGCTCGAGCGCGTCGATGTTCAAGGGTCCCTTGAGAAGCACCGCGCTCGCGACGTTGTACGAAGAGCTGCCTTCCTCGAGGCGATCCAGGAACCAGAGCCGCTGCTGAGCGAAGGAAAGGGGTGCCGACGTGCGCTCTTCGAGGCACCGGATCTCCGAGTGCCGCATCCCGCCGCCGCGGCGCTCCTGGAGCTTCCGTTCGAGCTGCTCTCTCTGCGCAGCCGAAAGGCCCGCGAGCCGCCGTTCGAGATCCGCCGCGGAGGGAATATTCATCGGGGATTTCCCATGCGCTCCGCGCCGCCCTCTGGGGACCCCTCGAGCTCGTCCAGAATTCGCACGACGTCCGCGCGCTCGGCGGCGTCGATTTTCTCCGCCAGCGCGGCAACCGTCTGCGCCTCGAACAGCCACCGGATGGGGAGGTCGTTGGCAAGAACGTTTCGGAGCCGCGCGACGACCTGGGTCAGAAGCAGGGAGTGGCCGCCGAGATCGAAGAAGTTGTCTTCGGCGCCGACCCGCGGGACGCGGAGGACCTCCGCCCATACCCGCGCCACCGTGGCTTCCGTCGGCGTTCTCGGCTCCGTGTACGCACGCTCGGTCGCCGCCGCCTCGGGAGACGGGAGCGCACGCCGGTCGATCTTTCCGTTCCCGGTCAACGGAAACTGCCTCAGAGAGACGAACGCTGAGGGGACCATCGCTTCGGGAAGCCGCTCCCTGGAGAACGCTCGAAGCTCTTCTGGCGACACGGCCGCCCCCGCGTTCGGCACCCAGTAGGCCACCAGGCGAACGTCTGCCGGAGTGTCCCCCAGCGCCGCGACGAAGCATTCCCGTACCGCAGAATGGGCGGCGATGGCCGCGCTGACCTCGGCGGGTTCGATCCGGAACCCGCGAATCTTCACCTGGTCATCGACTCGGCCCAGGTACTCGATCTCCCCCTCCGGAAGCCACCGGCCCCGGTCTCCCGTTCGGTAGACCCGCTCTCCGGGGATGTCGGAGAACGGGTGCGGAATGAATCGCCGTGAGGTTTCCGCGGGCTGGTTTACGTAGCCGACCGCGAGGCCCGCGCCACCGATGTGGATCTCTCCCGGGGTCCCGACGGGAACGGGCGCGCCCGCTTTGTCGAGCACGAAGACCTCGGTGTTCGAGATCGGCCGGCCGATGGGAACGGTCCGCGACGGGCCGGCCGGTTGTCCTCGGTCGATCGAGCGGGTCAGCGACCCGACGGTGGTCTCCGTCGGACCGTAATGATTGACGATGCGGCAACCCGTCCCCGCCGATTCGACTCGGCGAACCAGATCCCAGGGCAGAACCTCGCCACCGAATATCAGAAATTTCCGCGGCAGCACCGCGGCACCCGCCGGAAGCAGCGCCGCCAGATGCGACGGAACGATCTTGAGAACGTCCACGGGATCTCGCGCGAACTGTCCCGCCAGCCGCTCGCCATCCATGGCGGTTGCCCCGTCGATGACGCGAAGACAACCCCCGCTCGTCAGCGCCGGGAAGATGGCGGTGTTGCCGAGATCCGCCGCAACGGTCGACACGGTGGCAAAGACGAGAGGCTCGCCGCCGGGCACGATGCCGAGGAGCCGCTCCGTGATGAACCGGGTGTAATTCGAAAGGCTCGAATGCCGAATCGCCACTCCCTTGGGAACTCCCGTCGAGCCGGACGTATACAGGACATAGACCAGATCGTCCGGGCCCGCGAGCGGCTCGAGGGCAGAGGCATCGCGGGTCTCGAACAGGTGGCCATCGCGATCCAGGCGGAGAGTCTCTCCGCCGAATTCCGCGAGGGTCCCGCTGCCGGAGGCGGACGTCAGAAGCAGCCGCACCTCGGATTCCGCGAGCTGATGCTGCTGCCGGACGCCCGGGTGTTCCGGATTGAGCGGGAGGTAGGCGCCGCCGGCCTTCGCTATGGCCAGAATCCCGAGCACCATGTCGGCGGACCGATCGCAGGCAAGCCCCACGCGCACGCCGGGTCGGACTCCGCGCTCCCGGAGGTAACGAGCGAGCCGGTTCGCGCGAGCGTCGAGCTCCCCGTAGCTCACCCCCCTGTCCGGTGCCGTCACCGCCAGTCGATTCGGCCTCTCTCTGGCCCGCTCCTCGAAAAGCTCATGCACCGGACGCAAGCGGGCTTCGCGGCGTGTCTGGTTCCAGAGGACGACGACCTGATTTCGTTCCGCCGCGGTCAAGATCGGGAGCTCCAGGACGGCCGCATCCGGGCGTGCCGCGGCGCCGGCGACCAGTGTTCGAAACTGCCCCGTCAGCCTCTCGATGTCCGAGGACGCGAAGATCTCCGGATCATGGCGCCAACGGAACGTGAGCTCCTCCGGACCGGTGGAACATCGGATCGCGAGGGGAAACACCTCGACAAACCCCTCCTCCCCTAGTAGAGAGACACGGACCGGTCCGGATTCCCACGGCGGCAGGAGTTCGACCATTTCGAAGCCGGAGCTCGAGCCGCTTCCCGCCGCCCCGGCCGCGCTTCCCGAATCGAGGTATTCCGCCCAACCTTCCGCTTCCGTGAGCGCCTCGGAGGCGGAGCGAACCGCATCCGCGAATGTCAGGTCCTCGTCGAGCCGGGCCTCGATCGGCAGTGCGCGCGCGAAGCGGCCGATCGCCCGCGTAAGCTCCGGGAACTTACGGCCCGGGTGCACGACCCGAACGCCGATCGCTTCCTCTCCGCTCAACCGCCGGAGCAGAATCTGCCAGCAGGCCAGCAGGAATTCCCTCGGTGTTGCGCGGAGGGCGGCGCACGCCGTTCGTACGGCGTCGACGGGGAGGACGTCCGGCCGCGTCGTCTGAAGATCGCCCGAAAAGTCCGGGCTGGTTCGGGGTGAAGACGAAAAGGGCAGCGCCGCCGCCAGGGAGGATCGCGCCGTCCAGAAGGCCCTCCCGGCGACCGCATCTGCGTCTTCGCCCTGCAGCAGCTCCGTTTGCCACTCGCAGTAGTCGGCGTACTCGACGGCGGCTTCGGATGCCTGGCCTGCGAGACCCCCGTCGGGCCAGAGCTCGCGCAACAGGAGTCGAAGCGTCTCGCGATCCCCGGCCACCGCGGGAAGCGTCAGGACGACGACGTGCCGCTCCGGAGAGAATCGCGCCGCGGCGACGCTCAGGATCGGCCCGCTTTCGAGGTCGAGAGGCGCCTCAGATTCCTCGCGGAGAAGTCGCTCCGCTTCCCGTCCAGCGGCCGAAGCGAGCTCGTCGGTTTGCGCCTCGACCTCGTCGACCCGCCACCGGACCGAGGGCGCATCCAGGATCACCTGAAGCGGCAATTTTCGGCCGGGGGGCCGCCGGTAAGTGGTCCTCAGGATCTCGTGGTGGGCCACGAGTCTCTCGACCGCGCGGCGCAGCCCGGAGGGTTCGAGTGGTCCTTCGACGAACACGGCGCATTGAA